>CAZWUD010000085.1:0-6372 GCA_964637055.1 uncultured Candidatus Cloacimonadota bacterium | reverse complement strand
TGAGATGAAAACGATTAAAGAGGGATAAAGCGTTACTTTCCACCAAGCTGGAAGTTTTAACTTGACTGATTTGGGCTATTCTTAGATACTTCGTTGTGATACCACGTGTTGTTATTTTGTGTTAGTCACTTTACCGCAATTACATACGGGGTATTTTTGTCAAGTACTATTATTGGATATTTTGTTGTCGGATAGTGGGTTGCACAAGTGAGAAATATTAGCTCCTTAAATGCGTTTATATAACATGAAAAGGGGGTGGTAGCCCATACGCTTTTGGGCTTCTTCAAACCAGGTGACGATGTGCTTGTCCAGATTTGGGCACATCTGGACTGGCTCGTCCTGTAATGAAACATAATATGGGTTGTCCAGAAACTCTTCCAGAATCCAATTTGCATATTCCTCATGATCAGTGGATAGCTGCACCTGAGCACCGGGTATGAGGATTTCGGATAAAGCATTCAAAAAGTCTTGCTGGATCAGTCGCCGGCGGTGATGCCGCCTCTTTGGCCAGGGATCCGGATGCTGGATAAACACCCCGCTGAGGCTCTCTTTTTTGAACCAGGAATTGATCGTGGCATCCGCAAAGCGTCGTACCAGGCGGACATTTGGATTGGCCTCTTTGCTCAGCTTTTTCAGGCAGTTTCGGATCTGCTTTTCGCTCTTCTCCATGCCGATGAAATTCCACTCTGGATGCAAGACGGGGTAGCGGGAGATAAATTCACCTTTCCCGGAACCTATCTCCAGATAGAGAGGACGATCATCATCAATAATGTCATTGAGCAGATCATCCTCAGCCGGCTCTGCCACAAAGAAGTCTCTTTCACTGATCATTTTCTGATTTGTTTCCTCTTTTCATCTGCGCCACTTCGATTCGCAAAATCAGCAGATCTGCCATGGATAGGGCAAAACCGATAAAGACATGGAGGATCAAACCATAGACCAGCGCAAGATTCCAAAAGCCATCAGGTAACGGTATCGAAATCATCGAATATATACCGGCCAGGTATAGGCTGAAAGTGAGGCCACCCGCTGCTCCGAAAAGGAGGGTCCGCAAGCGAAAGAGGGTCTTGATATAAAAGATATAGCGGATCATCAAGACTATCACAAATCCGTATGCCAGATTCATCATCAGCATGGGGAAGATGCTGATGGGAGCGTTCAGTTGGATGAGCTCCAGGGCTGCAAAGATCGCCGCCAGCAGAAATCCTGGAACGTAGTAGTATTTGCTCTCCATGTAACGCACAAAGAGAGTCATGATTCCGATGAAAAGACCCAGTCCCAAGCTGATTTCCAGCAGGCTGAGTCCGCCGGTCCCAGCGGTGTCGGTTTGCAGAATTCCGCTGATCAGGCTTCCCAAAAGCGGGAAAATGATCACGAACAGGTATTGCAATTTGAACTTGCTCATCTTACCTCATCAATTATTAGCTTTAAACTTTGGTCTGATGCGCCGATGGGATTATTTTCATTGACGACATAGTCCTTATTGCAAACTTATCTCATGGCATCAATATGTCAATGAGAATCACAATGAAACGGAGAAAACCATGCTGAGCAAACTGAAAAACCTGAAAGACAAACTGAGTAAATCCAAATCTGGATTTATCGATAAAATATCCGAGACCATTCGCACTCGTGGCGTCATAGATGAGGAGCTCTTTGATGAGATCGAAGAGATTATGATCAAAAACGATACCGGGGCAGAGATGGCCGTGAGGCTTTTGGATGAACTAAAGAAAGAAATCCGTATAGACAAGATTACGGATCCGGAAGTGGTGCAGATCTATCTGGTGGACATCATGCAAAACATTTTGTTCAAAGACGTTCCGGATGACAGTGACTTCTTTGATCTGCCGGATAATCATCCGCATGTGATAGCTTTTGTGGGCGTGAACGGTACCGGCAAGACCACCACCATCGGAAAGGTGGCAAATCGCTTTGCCAAAGACGGAAAGAAAGTCCTGATCGTGGCCGGAGATACCTTCCGCGCTGCAGCCATCGAACAAGTGGCGATCTGGGCAGAGCGCGCCGGGGTGCAGATCATGCGCTCGGAGCAAGACCGGGATCCCGCAGCCGTGATCTATGACGGAGTGGCTTCGGCGGTTGCCAAAAAGCTGGATGTGGTGCTGATCGATACTGCTGGCCGGCAACATACCAAAGACCGCCTCATGAAAGAGCTGAGCAAGATCGACCGCAGCATCAAAAAGGCCTGTCCCGAGGCACCGCATGAAACTATCCTCGTGGTGGATAGCACCACCGGGCAAAACGCCATCTCTCAGGCACAACACTTTGATAAAGCCATCAAACTCACCGGCATTGCCCTGACCAAGTTTGACGGAACGGCCAAAGGCGGCATCATCTTTAATATCAAACAGAATCTTGAGATTCCCGTGCGTCTGCTGGGTGTGGGTGAAGGAATAGATGACATTGAAAATTTCCACACTGTGCGCTTTGTGAGAGCCTTCTTTGATCGGGGCGGAGACAGCACGGACTGAGCATGGAACACGCTCGCGCCCAAGAATATGCAGATAAGCTGCTGGATGCCCTTGCCAGCGAGGAAAAGCCGCAAACTATCCTGATCCGGCAAAGGCAGATCCTGGAGCAGATATATAAAGAGCTGTTGGCAGATACCCAGCAAAGCTTTAACGGGCTTTTTGCGCGCATGCAATACTATCACGATAGCCAGGACAGTCCCCCGGAGATTGTCAGCCAGGTAAACAGGCTGCGTCTGATGGCCAATAAAGCCGCTCATGGAGAGCTGGAGCGGGGTTCTTCTGCCGATGTCATGTCCGGAGCACTTTGTATATATCGGCTGCTTCAGCATGTCTCGGCGGGCTTTGAGCCTGTGAGTCTGAAAGATGCTCTGCATGATGCAAAGGCCTTTCCCGAAAAAGCACCATCAAGAAAGCGCAGCTTTTCGGGACTCTTGCGGGATTGGAAGCCCTATCTCAGTGCCGGGCAGGTGCGCGGTCTGGAGCTGGAGATCATCACTGAAGATGGAGTCAGCGTCCGCATCCTCTTGAGAGACGATCAGCGCAATCCCGGTAAAGCCAAATTCAGCACGATGGCGGCCAGTTTCTGGAAATACGCCAATCTATATTGTCACCAGCTTAGCGAGGTGGCCGGCAAGCCAGACTTCTACATCGACAATCCTCATAGCCTGGTGGTTTTGGAGCCGGACTTTCTGGTCGATGCCTCTTCGATCGCGGAGTGTATGGATGAGGCTCAGTCCCATCCCGAGCTCTACATCCTGAGCCGGCTTTTCTCCGAGCCCAGTGCCGAGAAGATGATGCTGGGGGTGGCGGTAAACAGCATGTTTGATGAGCTGGTGCATGATCCCCAGAGGGACTATCTGGAGCTCTTCAAAGAGGCTCTCAAGGCGATGTGCATCCCGATGGTATCCTTGGGGGAATCTACCGCCATGAGCATCTATCAGGATATACAGGATAAGCATCTGCCCGTATTGAAGGATGCCTGCCAGCAGTTTAGAGAGCATGAGCTATTGCTGGAACCCTCATTTTTGTGCCCGAGCTTCGGTCTGCAGGGGCGGCTGGATCTGCTCTACTATCGCAAGGGGAAATTCAGCATCGTGGAGCTCAAGAGCGGAAAAGCCCACTCTCACGACGTCTGGCCATCCCAAAAATATCAGGTCGTGGCCTATAACATGATCATTCGTAACGCTTACGGAAGCAGTAGATTGGGCTCAAGCTGCATCCTTTATTCTGCAGATAGAGAGAAGCCCCTCAGAGACATTGCCAATATGCCACTTTTGGAGCAGAATCTGATACATTGCCGTAACCGCATTGTGGGCATTATGCGCCTCTTGAGCACGGAGCCCCGGCGCTTCTTTGATTGGCTGGCAAAGCAAAACGGGGAGGGATACAGCTCCTTTAGCAAGGTCAAACTGGAGAGGCTGAAGCGTATGAAGCTCGGCTTGCGGGACTTTGAGTATGAGTGGTTTCTGGAAATGATCAAGCGCGTTGCCCGGGAAATCTGGCAGGTGAAGATCGGCTCTGACTCCTCTGCCGGCAGCTTTGGGCACAATGCTCTGTGGCGCCTGGGCAGGGCAGAAAAGGAAGGCAAGATCATCGGCGATCTAAAGATACTGGACTATGACAAACGCCGGATCAATCTGGAGATCACGCAGGATCCCGGCACCACGGATTTCCGCATCGGAGATATCGTGTTGCTCTATCAGCAGGAGCGTCGGGTGGATCAGCAGGAAGTGATTCGGGGCACGATTGAAGAGATCTCTATCCAGGGCATCAGCCTCCGGATGCGTGGGGGTATGCGCCGCAAATTGGCCTCCGATGCACTGTGGAGCATTGAACATGACGTGATCGAGGGCTTCCTGTATTCTCCCCTTAGCAGCCTGACGCCCTTTTTGGAGGCACCTGAAGATAGGCGGGACCTATTCTTTGGGCTTCGTGAACCGCGGCTGGAAGGTTGTGAGGATTTTAGCGATGAAAAAGAGCGGGTGCTGGGCAGGATGCGGGCAGCGGAGGAACTCTTTCTGGTTCAAGGCCCTCCCGGAACGGGCAAGACCTCCGGGCTGATCGGCAGCTATGTGGAAAACTTCTTCCGCAATACAGAGCGGAAGATGCTCGTCCTCAGCTTTACAAACCGTGCTGTGGATGAGATCTGCCTCTGCCTCAGGGAGCGCGGCGTGCCCTTCTTGCGCACGGGCAATTCACAAACGATCCTTGACGAGCTTCTGGACACCCGCGTGGGAGGCAAGCGCTTTAAGGAAATAGACAGCCTGCTCAGGGGGACCAGAATCTTCGTAGCCACGGTGCAAAGCGCCAAAAGCTGGCATCAGGATCTGCTTCGCTTTACCCAGATCGACGAGATGATCATTGACGAAGCATCACAGATCCTGGAATCCTCCATTTTGGGGCTGGTGAATCTGGCACCCAAGTGCATCTTTATCGGGGATCAAAACCAATTGCCGCCGATTGCTGTGCAGAGCCCCCTGGACTTCGCTTTTGACACAGAGCCGCTATCTGACCTGCACTATGATTCCATCAGTCAATCGCTAATGGAGCGCCTCTTCCGCGTCTATATCAGCAAAGGCTGGCAATCTCACCTGGCGATGCTCACCGGGCACTACCGGATGCATGAAGAGATCGCAAAACTGATCTCCGTCCATTATGATGATAAGCTTGTGCCCAGGCGGGATGAACAGTCTCAAAAGCTGGCCGAACATCCCTTGCCAAAGTATCTGCAAAAGCGACTATTATGGATAGATTGTCCACCCGCTGAGCAGGACTATTTTGATCCCCGACAGGTAGCGGCCGTCAGCAGTATAGTTCAGCAGCTTACCTCTTCCGGAGCCGTCAAAGATCCCGCCACGGAGATTGGGGTCGTGGCGCCCTACCGCGTGATGATTCATGCGCTCAGAGTGGAGCTCCCAGAGATCACCATCGACACCGTGGAGCGCTTTCAAGGCTCAGAGCGTGATATAGTGATACTCTCTTTTCCCTTGCGCAATTTCGCCTCTCTGGGAAGCTTGCAATCTCTGAGCCCCGATGGGAGAGTGGATCGCAAACTAAATGTGGCCATCAGCCGCGCCCGCAGCCGTCTGATTATCCTGGCAAATAGCGAGATCAGCCGGCAATCCCCCCACTATCGCAGATTATATGATCAGATCAGTTCCTCAGGAACGATCACAAACATACAAGATATTACAAAGTAAGGAGTAAACATGTCAAACCAAAATCAACCTCAGAAACAGCTCAACATCAAGATTGACGAAAAGGTCGGCGAAGGCACATACGCAAATTTCTTCGTGATCACAAATTCCCCCTCAGAATTCATCGTAGATTGCGGTAGAATCCTGCCCGGACTGCCTGGTGCACGCATCTATTCAAGGATTGTCACCACCCCAAATCACGCCAAACAGCTACTTCAGCTTTTGGAGAAAAATATCCAGTCCTATGAAAAGCAATTCGGCGAAATAAAGGTTCAGGGACAGGGAGAGAACAAAGCGGTGGGCTTCAAGACAAACCAGACCTGATCGACTCTCAAGTGGCAGTCTTTCGGATACATTGCCCAGCTCGTCGGGAAGGTGCCCGCTTCCCATGCCAGAGGTCTATACGTCTGACGAGCTTGCGCAAATGACAAAGCCGGAGATCTACTGCAAATAAGCAGTAATCTAAATGCGGGTATGAGATCTCTGAGCTCAAGTTGGGCCATAGTGCCGAATCCAAAAATGTCTTGACGGATAGAGCCTGATCAGACTCTTGGATCAAACACAGTAAATATTTGTGAAAATTAACTAAGAAAGGGAGCAAAAGCCAATGAAGAAGTTTTCCTGGCGTGGTCTTTCAATAATCATATTCATATGCGTAACAGCATTTTATCTGGCTCCTTTGG
>CAZWUD010000084.1:0-6383 GCA_964637055.1 uncultured Candidatus Cloacimonadota bacterium | reverse complement strand
TCAAGGATGATCTCTGGCTTTACAATCCCTCTACCGATCGCGTAATCCAGATTTCAGGGAATATGCTGAAGCAATCCGTAATGGGCTCTGATCTCTCCTATGAAGACTTTATGGAAGAAGTGGAGCTTGCCGAGGCCTATACTGGCACCCTGGAGGAAGATACGATCTATGATGAGCGCAGATGCTATGTGCTGAGTCTGACAGCCAAAACTGACAAGCTGGCCTACAGCAAAAGAGTGATCTATGTGGACAAGGAGCGTATGGTTCCCCTCTACCAAGAACTCTATGCAAAAAGTGGGAAGAAGCTAAAAACCATGCGTTTGTCAAATGTTACCCTAATCAACAATCGCTGGTATCCTCTGCAAGTGATATTTAAGGACGAGCTAAAATCCGGCAATGGGACCACGATGATAATCGATGAAATCGCTTTTGATATCAAGATCCCGGATCATTATTTTACCAAGGCTGTGCTGAGGAAATAGGCTGCTCTCTTATATGTTTGACCTATAAGGAGTATTATGCTGTTAAAGCTCGCTTTGAAAAGAATTGCCGGCAATGGCTGGCGCAGCGTCTTCAATATCCTGATCCTCTTCCTGGTTCTGATGGGGATGCTGTTTATTCAGGGCATGTATGATGGCTGGCTGCGCACCGCCAGAAGACAAAAAGGGGAATGGGAGATAGGAGCGGGGCATTTTGAACACAGCAATTATGATAAATATGACAGCTTCACCTTCAAGGATAGCTTTACCAAAATACCCGAAGAAATGCAGGACTTGATCCGGCAAAACGAAGCCGTGCCCATTCTGGTTTCCAGCGGAGTTCTCTATCCCCAGGGAAGGATGACTCCCATCACCATCAAAGGCATTCCCTGGGATCAGACCTTGCTAAAGATACCCAGCCAGATTCTGCAGGTGAAAGATGAAAGTCCCGGTAGCCTGCCCGCTGTGATTGGCCAGGGCATGGCCAAGACTACTGGGCTCAGCAAGGGAGATCTCGTAAGCATGCGCTTTAAGGATGCACAGGGTGTGTTTAATGCCTTTGATATCGAGATTAGCCAGATTATGGCCACTCCTGTCTCCTCAATCGATGAATCTCAGATCTGGATGGACTTTACCGCTCTCAACTCTCTGACGGCCCTGCAAAATGCCGCTACGATTTTTGTGATGAAAGATGAGGCAGCGCAACTAAATCTGGGCAGCAAGTGGCGCTACATCAGCCAGAAGGAATCTTTGAAAGATGTCCTGGCCATGGTAAAAGCCGACCAAGCTGGCGGATACCTGGTCCTCGCGCTCTTGCTATTCCTCGCTATGATCGCTATCTTTGACACTCAGATTCTGGCGATCTTCAAGCGCAGAAAGGAGATCGGCACCTTGATTGCCTTGGGAATGACCCGCCGGCAGATCATCCGCCTTTTTGTCTATGAAGGCTGTTTGTATATGGTGTTTGGCACCATCCTGACCGCCATTTTGGGCTTGCCCCTTTTTATTCATTTAGCCACCCAGGGCATCCCCCTGCCCCAGGAATTGTCCGACCTGAATGTCGGCGGCTTCTCAGAAACTATGAAAAGCTATTACGATCCTATTACCATCCTGTTTATGCTGACCATTGTATTTGTGCTAACTCTCTTTGCCTCCTGGTTGCCCGCGGCCAAAATCGCCAGAATGAAAGCTACGGAAGCGCTATCGGGGAAAGTCTGAGCAGCAAAAAAGCAGACTTGACAGAAATCGCACCCAGATCAGAGATGAACCCAAGCCGAGTATTGATGGCTAAACCGACCTTTGGCAAGCATTAATACCGATAGGGTATAGCCGGAAACAGCTATGCCTCCCAACCTGGAAAGGCTTGCGGGAAATCCCGTACGCCTCCAAAAATATGATGGAGGTTTTTACCTTGAAAAACTACTTGTTTATCACCCTTGCACTGGTGCTGCTGCTGAGTTTCTCAGCCTGCAGCGAAGACGACAATAACACCTCACCCGCACTCTTGGGATACTCACTTGATCAATTTGTGAGCCAGGAAGCTGTGCGTGAAATCACGGATATCGAAGCCGATGCGGAAGAAGACTTTCGAGATCTCTATGCCTATCAGATCCTGGCTGATGATGGCTGGTCTGCCAGAAACAGCAGCAATGCCGGGTACGACCTGGATTGGAACACCTTTAAGAGCGGATATCTGGTTCCTGCTGACCAGGGCAGACCCTGGTTTAATGACACAGATATCCCCGGAGCTTTCAGTGTAAAAAATGCACATGATATCAAACTATATCGCCAGGTCAAGCTCAGCCATGATGATCTGCCGGTAAATAGCTATGTAGAATTGCGCGCACTCCCCACCCAGACAATCCCAAACTGGGATGGTGCTGATGAAGCTGCCGTGAAGCTAAGTGATATGGTTATCGGTCTGACTGGCTATTCAGAAGTGACCCTGACCGCAGGTGATGGATATTTCAAGACCTACAGCCCGGAGCAAATCGCAGATGGATACTACCTTTTGGATAGCGAAGTCACCACCTTCCCCTCTTTCAATGACGAAATGAGCGGTGGAGAGAAAAAGTTCAAAATACTCGCTTCCGTGACCGTAAGCGGCGGAACCGTTTCCGACCATGAAGGCTGGGGCAATGCAGATGAAGCTTTGACCGACCTCACCATTGAATTTCCAGAGCACTTTGATTCCTATGCCGGCACAGAAATGACCGAATAATGAAAAAACTAATCCTGATCAGCATGGGTATCCTGCCCATGCTGATCTTTGCCTATGAGGCCAGGCCTGATTCCCTGAAGCAATACTGGCTGCAGCCTGTGAGAGTGATTGCGAGTGGAGAAAGCGCCAGCATCAGCCCGATCACCAGGGTGGTGAATCCTCCCGATAACACCCAAGTTTCGGAGCTTTTGAAGCAAAGCCCGGGCATTAGCATCAGTTATGGCAGCAGGGATGAGAGCAATCTGAGGATACGCGGGTTTCGTAAAAATGAAAGCCTGATTCTGGTGAATGGACGTCCTCTGAATAGCGGTTATTTTGGTAATGTGGACCTCTCCAAAATCCTCAGCGACGATATCTCCGAGATCCGCATCATCAAGGGCCCCGCATCTGCAGTCTATGGCGGAGGGACAATGGGCGGAGTGGTGAATATCATCACTCAACCTCAGGATCACTACCTCAGCTTGCAGACCGATCTCTCCCGTAATCTAAAGAACAGTCAAAATCTGAGCTCTGCCCGGCAATTTCGAAACTGGAGCTATCAGATCAGCGGAGGACGCGAAGAGCGGACTCCCCCGGTCTTGCCCGAGGACTTTGAGCCTACGCCCTTTGAAAACGGAAAAGTCCGTGATCACAGCTATCAGGAATCCTGGTTTGGCAAGGCCGGACTGGACTTTTTGATCAACGATCTGCATGAGCTGGGCATTTCCGGCGGTTATACAAGGATACCCTACAAAGAGATCCCTTCCTCTATATACAGCCGGGACTATCGGGTATATCGAGATTGGTTCAAGGCGGATGCCAGCCTGGCCTGGGACTATTTCAGTTCGCTTGAGTCAAATCTGCGCGGGCAGCTATATATGGACGCTGCCGGAGATACTTTTGAGAGATATCTGGACTCCGGTCACCAGAATCTCAGTCTTTCTTCCCGGATGGAATCTTACAATTGGGGCATCTCCCCCGTCTATGAGCATCGCGGCAGTGGTATACTGAGCACCGGTCTGAGGCTGGAGTATCGGGGAATCAAGCGTAGAGACACCGGCTCATACATCGATTGGACACACAACGATGCCTTTGTGGGCAGTGCCTTCAGTCAATATCAAAAGGATCTTTCGGGAGCGCTATCTCTGAGTATCAGCGCAGGGCTTACGTCCTTTTCTCATAGCAAAAACCGAGAGCTGAAGTTCATCGCTGAGCCCTCAGCGGGACTGTATGTTGATCATCCTGATGGCAGCAATTCCTCTCTTTCTTTGGGTTTAAATTCCGCTCTGCCCACGATGCGTCAGCTCTTTTCGGCAGATCATGGCAATCCCGATCTGAAGGCCTCGCGCGCTCTGAAAAGTGAGCTGAACCATCAACGCCGGATTTGGGCTGATCTGATAGCGGAAATGAGCATCTTTTACAATGATGTGCGGGATCTGATCGATCGCAGGGGTGAGCAGTATGCAAATATCTACCGGGTGCAAAGCTGGGGTGGAGAATTCTCTCTTTCGGCGAGGATTTTGCAGATCTGGGAGCTTTCCGGCCAGTATTCCGCTTTGATCTACTCCGGCGACTACGGTTTGAGCGATAGTGCCCCCCACAGCGTGAATATCCAAAACCGGATACAACTTCCCCTGGGCTTGGCTTTGGATATCGACTCCCAGTGGCGAAGCCGGCGGGACTCCATGGATAGTGTCTCTGTCTTGCGCGAGCTTCCGGCCTATCATACACACGCGGTCGGTCTTTCTAAAAGCTGGAAAAATCTGGATCTGACATTTTCCCTGCAAAACCTGCTGGATCACGACTATGAAAGCGAATACGGCTATCCCGCACCGGGCAAAGACTTTGTCTTACAAATCAAATACACTCTCAAATAGCCGCTTGGGATCTTTGCCATTTACTCTGAGCCGGAATGTCGATCCGCAAAGCCTGCAGGCAGATCCCGGCTTGCTTTTTAGCAGGAATCCGGCTTCCGGGATAGATCTTTTGGCAAAATCCGTCTTGACAACTATCAGCCTGCTATTAAATAGGAAATATGAACTCTAAATATATCTTAATTATCATATTAACAGCGTTGGTGATCGTGGGCATGTATCACGTCTTTGCCGCCGGTCGCTATAGCTATCCGGAATTTCATCTGCGCGCCGGACAGGTGGCAGACACGGATATCATTGCCCCCTTTGATTTCCCGGTGATGAAATCTTCTGAGCAGTTAAGCACTGAGCAGGAGGAGAGCATCCGCTCTCTGCCGATGCCGTACAAGCAGAGTGATGATCCGCTTTTTGAAGCTTTGAGTTCCCTGGACAGGATCTGGGCTACCTTTTACTCTGCCGAGAAAAGCTCTCCGGAAGAAATTGCCAAAGAACTATCAAAAATCGGCATTAGCGTGGACGCAGAAGCTTTGACTTGGAGCGTTGAGCCCACAAAACGTGAACAGACCTACGAAGAACTGCGGGCTTTGATCAATAAACTGTATGAGCAGGGCATATATTCTGAGGTCAATGAGGAAGTGCTGAGCTTCCGCTATAGAAATGAAGAACAACTGCGTCCCAAAAGTGAGTTTCTCGAGCTTAGCGAAGCCCGAAACCGCCTGAGCCTGGGCATTGTCGGGGCCGAAGCTCTGCTCTCGGAGCTTGCCGATGAGCTGATCAAGCCCAATATCCTGCCAGATCAGGAACAGTTTGCAGAGCTGAGCCAGAGAATGCTCAGCGAGATCCCTCAGACCGAAGGAATGGTCTTGCAAAACGAGGTGATAGTTCGCAAAAATGCGCGTGTCACTCAAGAAAACATCGACAAATTAGAATCCTTGCAGGCGGCTTACAAAACCCGTAATGTGCAAAGGACACCTTTTCAGCAGTTGTTGCTGGCCTTGGGTTTGATGATCTATGTCTTTATGATATTGCTTTTGGCAAATCACAGCTATGGTGCATACAATCTGGAAGAAGAAAAAGAAATCATTGATTTCCTACCTGTCAATCTAGGTTTCATCCTGATCACTCTGGCAGCGATTCTGACAAATCATATCTTTGGCATAAACAATCTGCTGATTCCTTATGCGATGTTAGCGGTAGCAGCGGCTATCCTGGTATCAGTGGAATACGGTATGCTGTACAGCGTGTGCTCTGTGTTGATCATCAGTCCTTTTATCAATTGGGAGATCTATCCCCCGGCCATCTTTATCCTGAGCACACTGGCTACCTTGATCTTGATCAAAAGGCAAAGAGCACATCATGAATATCTGACTATATGGTTTTACCTACTCGTTACTTACTTTGTCGTGAGCATTGGGCTATCCATCTACAAAAGTGATCCCATCTCCGTGCTTTTGCAAAACCTGGGATATGGTGCGATCTCAAACGGCATCAGCATCATGGGCGTCCTCATGATAGTTCCGTTTTACGAAAAGAAATGGAACAGAGCCACAAAGCAGACCCTGCTCGAACTGCTCGATTTTAACCATCCCCTGCTCAAGAAGATGGCCACCTCTGCGGTAGGAACCTATCATCACAGCCTGATCGTGGGCAATCTCTCCGAAAGAGCGGCTGAGGCCATTGGCGCAAATCCGCTTTTGGCAAGGGTAGGCAGTTACTATCACGACATCAGAAAGATCACCACCACCGAGATCTACACCGAAAACAACGAAGACTCATCGGCTATTCACGATGAGATGAGCCCGGATAAAAGCGCTTCCCTCATCAAGAATC
>CAZWUD010000083.1:0-6415 GCA_964637055.1 uncultured Candidatus Cloacimonadota bacterium | reverse complement strand
AGATTTGCATAGCTTTTGGCCCCTTGTGTGGCAATACTTCCTATCCCGGCAGCGGGAAATCCATCGTTACCACCATCTCTCCGCTCACCGGCATTCCGATCGATTCCAATGTGGGTGGGCACTTTGGTCCTTATGCCAAATTTGCTGGCTTTGACGCTCTGGAGATTCAAGGTAAAACTGAAGAAGATGTGATAGTCTATATCGATGGTGACAAAGGCATTGTGCAGATTTTGACCGCTCCGGATGAGCATATCAACAGTCATGTTTTGGCCGAAGAGCTGCACCGGGAATTTGCCGATGCAGAAGGCAAGGAGCAGTGCATCTCTGTGGTTTCTTCCGGCGAAGCATCCGCACATGTGCCGATCAGTTGCCTGAACTTTTCCTTTTGGGACAAGCATCGCCAGGTGGCCCGTTTGAAACAAGCGGGACGCGGCGGCACCGGAACCGTTTTTCGTGACAAGGGTCTCAAGGCCATGGTGGTGAAGTATTCCGGGCTCAAAGTGGATAGCAACGATCCCCAAGATCTGAAAACCCTGCAAAAGACCGGGCTCAAGCTGCACAAAGAAGTGGAAGCCGGGGATGATACTCAGTGCCGTATGCATCAGGTGGGAACCGCTCATCTGGTGGAGATCATGAATGATTATGACCTTTTGCCCATCAAAAACTTTAAATTTGGCCAGTCGGAAGAATCCGAGGGACTCCATTCCGATAGGTTCCGCGATCTCTTCACTCAAGGGATGTCAGACGGTTGCTGGTACGGTTGCTCACTCTCCTGCGCAAAGGCTGTGGATGATTTCAAACCGCGCACCGGTCCCTACAAAGGACAGCCCGTCTGCGTTGACGGTCCGGAATATGAGACTGTCGGCGGTTGCGGCTCCAACATCTGCGTCTGGGATGCCAAAGACGTGGTGGAAATCAATTTCTATTGCGATACATATGGCGTTGATACGATATCATTTGGCACCAGCCTGGCCTTTGCCATGGAGTGCTATGAAAACGGCATCTTAAACAAAGAACGCACCGGCGGTCTGGACCTGAGCTGGGGCAATGCCGATGAATCGCTGGAGATATTGCATCAAATGGCACGCGGTGAAGGCTTTGGCGTGATCGTGGGGCAGGGCGTGCGCCGCATGAAGCAGATCTTTGCCGAAAAATACGGGGCGGATCCTAAGTTTATGCAAGATATCGGCATGGAAGCCAAAGGCCTGGAATACTCTCAGTATATGAGCAAAGAATCACTGGCTCAGCAGGGTGGATACACTCTGGCGCTGAAGGGTCCCCAGCATGACGAAGCCTGGCTGATCTTTATGGATATGGTCAATAACGCCATTCCGACCTTTGAAGACAAAGCCGAAGCACTGCATTATTTCCCGATGTTCCGCACCTGGTTTGGTTTGCAGGGACTGTGTAAGTTGCCCTGGAACGATATCGAACCGGCAAACAATGCCGAGACCGATGAGCCGGCGAAGGTTCCCGAGCACGTGCAAAACTATGTGGATATCTACAAAGCCATCACCGGAAAGCCGATGGACAAGGTTGAGATGATACTCCAAAGTGAGCGTGTCTATACCTTCCAAAAGGTATTTTGCATGCGCATGGGCGGCGGTAAAAGAATCGATGACATCCCACCATATCGCGCCGTGGGCCCCGTGACTGAAGAGGAATATCTTTCCCGCGAAGAGCGCTATGACAATCTCATGAAAGAGAAGATTGGCGTGGATCCGGCAGGTAAATCCACCATCGAAAAGATGGAGATCACCCGCAAGTATCGGGAAGACCAGTATGAGCAGCTTGTGGACGCCGTTTACAAACGCAAAGGGTGGACCCCCGAGGGCGTGCCCACCATCGAGCATTTGAAGAAGATCGGCATGGATCTGCCGGAAGTGCTGGACGTGGTGAAACGCTTCCTGTAAGTGATATAATTAACAAAGATATATAAAGCAATCAGCCTGCCCGTTTATTGAGGCAGGCTGATTTTCTTTGGGCTTAAAGTTCGAAGGGTGGGATCCGAGCTCTATTTGATCAGGATAATTTTACGGGCTTTCAAGTCTTTGGCGCCACGGGCTTTCAAGAAGTAAATGCCGGACTGGCTTCCCCGCCGGAGTTTGAGGTGGAGGCATCTATCTGGAAAGTGTAGAAGTAATGGGGGTGAGCTTTGCCCTTCAATTCTGTTGATGTCCAGAAAAGCGGAACTTTCTGGCTAAGAAATCATTTGACACAAACCGGTCAATTGGGAACTTGGTAAAAAAATATTCTATATACGCAGTGCGAAAGGAGCTATAATGCCGTATATTTCTAATACAGATAGAGATAGACGGGAGATGTTTGCCAAAATCGGCGTTAAGAATTTTGACGAACTAATCCACGCTATTCCAGCTAAATTCCGCCTCAAAGAGGGCCTGAAGATGGATAGAGCTCTCTCCGAGATGGAGATCTCAGAAAAGACCAAGAGCCAGATTTGCAAAAATCTCTGTGCTCAATCCGCAAATTCCTTTTTGGGTGCCGGGGTCTATGACCACTTTATCCCTGCGGCGGTGGATGCCATCATATCCCGCCCGGAATTCCACACAGCCTACACTCCCTATCAGGCAGAAGTGAGCCAGGGCACATTACAATTTATCTATGAATATCAGACCATGATCTGTGAGCTTACCGGCATGGAGATCGCCAATGCTTCGATGTATGACGGAGCAAGCGCTGTAGCCGAAGCCATTCTCATGGGCGTGCGGAATAACAAGCTGGAAAAGGCTTTACTCCCCGCCACGCTACATCCTGAATTTTTGAAAGTGATCAAAGCCTATACCGAAGGCGTGGGCATTGAACTGGTCACTATTCCCGCCAAAGATGGCGTGATGGATATCCAGGCACTCAAGGACCTCCTGGATGAAACCGTGGGCTCTGTGGTGCTGCAAAGTCCAAACTTCTTTGGCAACATCGAAGACGCTGCCGAGATTTCCCGCCTGGTCCACGAGCAAGCCAAATGTCTGCTGATAGCCTCTGTGGATCCAATCTCTCTGGCGATCTTGAATGCTCCGGACCAGTACGATGCCGACATCGTGGTGGGTGAAGGTCAGGCTTTGGGCAATGGCATGTATATGGGCGGCCCGCTCTTTGGCTTTTTTGCCACCAAGCTGAGCATGTCCCGCCGGATGCCCGGACGCATTGTGGGTGGCACTCTGGACAAGGGAGGCAAGCGTGCTTATGCCCTGACCCTGCAAGCACGTGAGCAGCACATCCGACGTGCCAAAGCCACCTCAAACATCTGTTCAAACCAATCCCTCTGCACGCTGGCGGCAGCGGTCTATATGAGCCTCATGGGGCGCGAGGGCCTGCGCGAAGTGGCCATCCAAAGTACTCAGAAAGCGCACTATCTGGCCACTGAACTTTGCCGGATTCCCGGCTTTGAGATGAGATATCCCGAGGCGGTATTCTTCAAAGAATTTGTGATCCGCACTCCCAAGCCGGCCGCAGAGATCATCCAGGCAATGCTGCCCAGGAATATCTATGCCGGTGTGGAACTGGGTGAGAATGAGCTGATGCTGGCCGTTACCGAAAAGAAGACGAAGGCCAATATCGATGCCTATGTGAAAGCGATGAAGGAGCTGTGCCATGCCTAAGACAATCTTTGAATACTCAACCGCCGGACGCAGAGCCGCGACCCTTCCTCCCCGCGAGATTGACACCCCGCTGGAAGATCTGATCCCGAGCAAATATCATAGAGAAAGTGTGCCCCGCCTGCCGGAGCTGAGCGAGCTGGACGTGATGCGTCACTACATCAAGCTCTCTCACCTGAATCACTTTATTGAAAAGGGACTCTATCCTCTGGGAAGCTGCACCATGAAGTACAATCCCAAGATTCACGAGACTTTGGTGCGTCACAGCGCTTTTGTAAATCTGCATCCCTATCAGCCCGAAAGCACCATGCAGGGTGCGCTGGAATTGCTCTATGAGCTACAAAAGGACCTGGCGGAGATTTCCGGAATGGCGCAGGTGACACTGCAGCCCGCAGCCGGAGCTCAGGGAGAATTTGCCGGCATCAAGATCATCCAGGCCTATCACAAAGCCAAAGGCAATACGCACAAGACCAAGATCATCATCCCGGATAGTGCCCACGGCACCAATCCCGCCACCTGCAAACTGGTGGGTTATGATGTGGTGGAGCTCAAGTCCAATGATAAAGGACGTTGCGATATCGCGCGTTTACGGGAGCTGGTGGACGAAAACACTGCCGGCTTTATGCTCACCAATCCCAATACTTTAGGTCTTTTTGAAACGCAGATTGAGGAAATCGCCGAGATCATACACGCTGTGGATGCGCTCATCTATATGGACGGGGCAAATCTGAATGCGCTCATGGGCATAGTGCAGCCAGGTAAGATCGGCTTTGACATCGTTCACTACAACGTGCACAAGACCCTGTCCACTCCTCATGGGGGAGGCGGACCCGGTGGCGGCCCTGTTGGTGTGGTGGAAAAGCTCGTTCCCTATCTGCCGGTTCCTGTGGTTGCCAAAAAGGATGACAGCTATTATATGGACTATTCTCATGAAGCGACCTCGATCGGCAAAGTGCATACATTTTATGGCAATTTTGCAGTCCTGGTGCGCGCTTATATATATATCAAGATGCTGGGTGCCAAAGGCTTGCGCCGCGTGAGCGAAAATGCTATCATCAATGCTAACTATCTGATGAGCATCCTGAGGGATTACTATCACATTCGCCATCAGGAATACTGCATGCACGAATTTGTGGCAGACGGCACAAAGCAGAAGAAGCATAACGGCGTGACCACTCTGGATATAGCCAAACGTCTTTTGGACAAAGGCTTCCACGCCCCCACGGTTTACTTCCCCTTGATCATCCCGGAAGCGATGATGATCGAGCCCACCGAGACCGAGAGCCTGGAATCTATGAATGCTTTCGCCGCTGCCATGATAGAGATTGCGCAGGAAGCTGCCGAAAATCCGGAAATATTAAAAGAAGCGCCCATCTCCACACCCGTGAGACGAGTGGATGATGTCCGCGCCGTCAAAGAGCTCGATCCCATCTTTAAGATCGAGTCATAAAGCATTTTACAAGGAGTTTAAATGAAAAGACTTAGCATACTGATCCTGGCCCTGATCGCCATAAGCGGCATTTGTGCCCAAAATGTGAAGCTGGGCTACGTGAATACAGACCGCATCCTGATGGATAGCAATGAAGCGGCTGAGATCGCCAGACTCTTTCAATTGGACCGGCAAAACTGGACCAATCAGATCCGCAGTCTGGACGCCGAAATCCAGCAGATGGAGCGGGATTTTGAGATTCGCAGACTCTCCATCAGCGAGGCCAGCAAGCGTGAATTGCAGGCTCAGATCGAAGCCAAGAAAGACGAGGCCGGCAGGCTGCTCGAGGAATACTTTGGTGAAAACGGGATGGCGGAACAGCGCTATCGCGAATTGATCGACCCTCTGACCGCCAAGATCCATGATATCATCACCCAGATCGCCGAAGATGAGAGCTATACGATGATTTTAGACGTCAGCATGGGCGTGGTGCTCTATGCCCATCCCTCCACCGATATTACCGATCAGATACTGCAGGAATTGAATAAAGACACCATCGCTCCCCCGGATCCGATGGATGATCCTTTCTTTGACGATAAACAGAAGGAAGACCCCTTTGATGACGGCTTTAAAGATGGCTTTGGCGAGGATTTTAAAGAACCGGAGTACAAACCATAATATGAAGAGATTTAAGACAAGCCTGACTCCCCAGCAGATCCTGAAGATTACGCCCGGAGAGTGGAAGGGACCCAGAGACATGGTTTTGCAGAGTGTCTGTGAGCCTTCAGAAGCCGACGGGCAATCCGTGATCTTCTGCGAACAGGAGCGTCTGCTGGATGAGGTGAAAAACTCTCCAGCCGGGCTGATTATCACAAATCCAGAATTTGTCGACCGGCTCGGAGACAGGGCGCTTCTGATCGTCGAAAAGCCCTATCTGAGCCTGATGGTGCTGATCACGCACTGGCTCAAGCTGGATGCAGGAGAACCGAGCTACAAGATCTCGCCCTCTGCCACTGTGGACCCCACGGTCAAGTTTTCGGGTAAGGTCCAGATCGGTGACAATGCCGTGATCAAGGCCAATGCCGTGATCGGAGACGGAGTGCAGATCGGCGAGGGTTGCGTTATCTGCGAAGACGTGGAGATCGGTGCCCAAACTTGCCTCTATTCCCGGGTGACGGTTTATGACTCCTGCCTGATAGGTGAGAGGTGCATCATCCACAGCGGAGTGGTGATCGGAGCCGATGGCTTTGGCTTTCAGCTAATGGGCGATAAGCAGCAGAAGATTCCCCAGGTGGGGATAGTCCGCATCCATGACGCCGTGGAGATCGGGGCAAATAGCACCGTCGACCGCGCTCCTTTGGGTGAGCCGGTG
>CAZWUD010000082.1:0-6584 GCA_964637055.1 uncultured Candidatus Cloacimonadota bacterium | reverse complement strand
TGCCTTTTCACTTCGCATTTTCATCTGTCGTGCATCATTGAACATTTTCAGCGGAGAAGCTGGCATTAACACCTCTGTATCAATCTATTATGCATGCACATGATTAAATTTTGGGGGGATACGTGCACCTTATTGGGCTGTCCTAAAAAACTAATCCATTATAGGATGCCGGCATTAGGACTTGACAGTGCACAAGGCAGAGCTTGCTATGAGAGCTTTTTTTACAGGTCTTCTCACGATGGTCAAAATAGATATTCCCAAGCGCTTGTAAGTCTGAATGAAGATCGGTAGAAACCATATGATACTTGTAGCTTGCTGGTGATACTATGTGATTGAAACCATCCTTGTTTGCAGAGCTTTCGGGCGGTATGTTTGAATATTATGACAAAGCGTTTGACAAAAAACAACAGAATCTCAGCTTGGTATGCAAGGGATCTTTCCCACATGGAGATATAATTTTGAATATAATAAATCAAAAAACAGGCTGGATCGAAGTAATCTGCGGTAGTATGTTCAGCGGCAAGACAGAAGAACTGATCCGCCGCATCCGCAGAGCTGAGTATGCCAAACAGAAAGTCCTGGTCTTCAAACCGACCATAGACGACCGTTATGATGAGATCAATATCGTCTCACACTCAGATATGAAAGCAGCCTCGATCCCCATCAATGAAACATCAGAGATCTACCCTTACCTGGATGATCAGACCCAGATCATCGCCATTGACGAAGCTCAATTCTTTGACGAATCCATCGTGGGCATCTGCAACGACCTGGCGGATCAGGGATATCGTGTGATAGTAGCCG
The DNA here is from genome assembly GCA_964637055.1 of uncultured Candidatus Cloacimonadota bacterium. Taxonomy (GTDB): domain Bacteria; phylum Cloacimonadota; class Cloacimonadia; order Cloacimonadales; family Cloacimonadaceae; genus UBA5456. Next base: position 5,780 of record CAZWUD010000082.1, on the reverse strand, counting down.
GGCTTGATCAGGACTTTAAGGGACAGCCCTTTGGCAGCATGCCACAGCTTTTGGCAATTGCTGAATATGTGACCAAAAACCTGGCTATCTGCATGAAATGCGGAAACCCCGCCAATCGAACCCAACGCACAGTCCATCAGGGCGGGCAGATCCTGGTGGGTTCCACCGAAGCCTATGAAGCCAGATGCCGAAACTGCCATGAGGTGCTTGACTGATGTCTGCCAGTGGATTAGCCTTACTCTTTGTAATCCGTTTGATTCAAATCTACAATATCCTCATCTTTGCCCGAGTGATTGCGAGCTGGATCGTTCGTAACCCATACAATCCGATTTATCGTTTTCTGTTTGAAATCACTGAACCGCTATTGGGCAGAATTCGTAACATTATGCCAAGTATGGGGCTTGACCTATCCCCCATCGTGGCTTATCTACTTTTGAACATATTGCAAAAATTCTTGTTCAGCTTGATCTAGCAGGAGGATCCACCAATGCCACTATTTCCTTTGGATATACGACATCAGGAGTTTTCAGGCCAAGTCTTCGGTTATAGCAAAAAAGAAGTCAGGGCTTTTTTGGAGCAAGTCGCAAGCGAGCTTGAGGACATCTTCAATAAACAAGAGCGGGAGCTTGCCCGCAGAGAACAGATGCAATATGAGGTAAAACAGGAAGCGGTCACGGCATCCTCCGCGGTCGAAGACCTCAAACGCAGAGAAGAGCTCATCAGCAGAACCCTCGTCTTTGCCGAAAAGACCAAAGCAGACATCATAGCCAATGCCCGCAAAGAAGCGCAGAACATTATCCATGAATCCGAGCTCAAGGCCAAGCGCGCAATCAACGAAGCCAAACAGCATCTGAGTGTGTTGGAACACCAATATCTATCCATCAAAGAGCAGAAGAGACAATTTTTGATGCAATTTAGAGTGGAGCTGCAGGGCTTTCAGGATCGCATAAACAAAGATCCATTACTCAGCAAAGACACCGAGCAGCTCATGGACGGAGAATTCCGTGAAATCAAAGAACAAATCGTACATAGAAAACAGGAGGGGAAACAATGACATACACTCAATGTGCAGCCTGGCTGAAAGAACGCCTGCCCAAACTGCCCGGGATTGCCATCATCCTGGGCACCGGCCTCAACGGCATGGCTGATCAATTTACCCAGCTCGCCACTATATCATACTCAGAGATTCCCGGCTTTGCCCAAAGCACGGCGCCTTCGCACAAAGGCAAGCTGATCCTTGCAGATATAGCGGGGAAGACCGTCGCCTTTATGCAAGGACGTCTGCACTTTTACGAAGGCCTCAGCATGCAGGAGATCACCTTCCCCACGCGGGTTCTGGCCACTCTGGGAGTCAAAACCATGATCGTGACCAATGCCGCCGGAAGCCTCCGAAAAGAGCTCACGCCGGGGAGCATTGTGCAGATCTCTGACCACATAAACTTTATGGGTAGCAATCCTCTCATCGGTCAAAATGACGGGCAGATGGGGGAACGCTTTCCCTCAATGAATGAAGCTTATGATCTCGCCTTTCGCCAGGTCTGTGACGAGATTGCCCAAAAGCATGGCGTCACCACTCACAAAGGAATCTATCTCGCCGTCACCGGACCCAGCCTGGAAACAAAGGCTGAATGTGCAGCCTTTGCGGCAATAGGAGCAGATCTGGTGGGAATGTCCACTGTGCCGGAAGTCATCGTTGCCCGTCATGCCGGAATCAGGGTTTTGGCATACTCGATCGTGACAAATTATAGCAATCTCTTCCACTCCGAGGCTCACTCTCAGGAAGAGATCCGCCTGCATGCCGGCAAAGCTTCAGAAGGGCTCAAGCTCATTCTCACAGAGTTTATTGCCAGCCTAAAATAGTTTTTTATTGACATAAGATGCTAGTTTTAATAGCATGATAAAAAGGTAAAGATTATAGAAATATATGGGAGACAATAATGGCTCAGAAAAAACTATCTGCTGCTAAATTGAAGTTCTACGAGGACTTGATCCGCGCAGAGCTCAAAGAAAGCCGGGCCTACATCGATAATATCAACAAGGAACAGAGCTTGGGAGCCCGCGAAAACAGCGGTGACCTCTCCTCCTACGCATACCATCAGGCTGACCAGGGCTCTGACACAAACTACATGGAACACGCCGTGATGATGATGGAATCCGAACGGGAGAAGATCCGCTTGCTCAACGACGCCATGCGCCGTTTGCAGGAGGGACATTTTGGCAATTGTGAGATGTGTGGAGATTTGATTCCTGACGCCAGATTGCAGGTCATTCCATACGCCACCTTCTGCATCGAATGCAAGGAAAAGGTAGAAGACAAAAAGCGCAAACAAAGGCGCTGATAGATGCCAAAGCTAAAGCCCTCCTTTGCCTATCTGATCATGATGATCGTGCTGGTTTTGGATCAGCTTTCAAAGCAGATTATCCGCATGAATCTGGATATCTTCCACAGCATACCCGTGCTAAAAGGTGTCTTTGGCGATACTTTTTTGATCACACACGTGCAAAACACGGGTGCGGCATTCAGCATCGGTTTTTCCAGTGATCTGGTGAACCGGATTTTCTTTATCAGTACCACTGTTCTTGCCCTCATCTTTATCGTCTATCTGCTTTACCACAGTGTGCATCGCATCCAGATCGTGGCCTTTGGGCTGGTGATGGGCGGCGCTGTGGGCAATCTCATTGACCGTATCCTGTGGGGAGGAGTCACGGATTTTATCAACGTGGACTTTCCCGATTTCATCATGGAACGCTTCCCCATTTTTAATATAGCTGACAGCGCCATCTTTATTGCCGTTTGTCTATTAATCATCGATATGCTGTTCATAAAAGATGCTCCCCCCGTCAAGGCGGAGAACGAGCAGCAAATTCCTGAGATACATACCAAGGAGATATAAATGAAAGGTATCCTGCTAAGTATTTTAGCCATTACCCTATCTGTGGGACTCATGGCGCAGATTAGCTGTTATGACGTCCAATATACGACAAACCCCAGTGGCGACTCCCCCTACGACGGGCAGTCAGTCACCGTCAGAGGGATTGTCACCGCCATCAACCGAGATTCCAGCTTCTACATCGGTGATGCCGACGGCGGCCCCTGGAGCGGACTCTACGTCTTTCACGGCAATACCAGCAATCTGGTGGAGCTGGGTGATTTGGTGGATCTCACCGGAACTGTGGCTGAATATTATAACCTCACCGAACTTACCAGTATCACCAATCTAGACATCATTTCTCAAAACAATCCCATCCCGATAACCCCGCTTTCCACAGCCGATCTGCCCTATAACGACAGTGATTCTGAGCAATACGAAGGCGTCATGGTTCGCTTTAACGACGTGCAGATTCGCAGTACTCCGGATGGCCATGGTCAGTTTAAGATTGCAGACAATAGCGGGGTCCTGTCCATGGTAGATGACGTGCTCTTTGTGCCTCAGGTTTCGTCAATCGTGGTCAATGAATGGTGGCATCAGATCCAGGGAGTAGTGGACTATCATAGTTTGGCAGGATACAAGATCTTGCCTCGTAATGCCAATGACATGATCAAAGTCAATGACGTGAGCAATTCTGCGATCCGGATCGGCACTGAGAGCAATGCTGAGCTAAACACCATCAGCACCCTCAATGTTTATACCACCAAGCTGAACAGCACTTGGGGCGTGAGGGAGTATTTCATGAGCTTCCATATCGATCCCGTTCAGGTCATCTATCAGGGTTATGAGATAGATGGCACTCTGACGACAAGCACTCCCACCGAGACGGTCTCTGCCGATGGGGATATCATCACCCTGAGCTATGCTGTGCCGGAATACATCAGCTCGGATACCGATGACACGATACTGATCAAGCTGAAATTTGAACCCCAAAACTACGGGGATATCGTGATCCATTTGGATGAATTCCGCTATGACGATGTGGATATCACATCCCTGACCAATGGTAAACTGATGGTCAAGATCACCGAGAATATCGCTCACCTGAGTATCGGAACCGATAGCAGTGGTAAGAACTCTTTTGACCCTTCAATGAACGAAGTGCTAAATATCGAATACGGAACCAAGACCGGTTTCCTCGCCCGTGCCGTGATCCGTATTTACGATGCCAAAGGCAAATTGGTGGCCACCCCGGTCAGCCAAAATTTCACCAGTTCCACCGGCATCCAGCGCAGCACGTGGAATGGCCGTGACAGCAATATGAAAGTTCTGGCACCCGGCCTCTACTATTGCCACACCGAGGTCACAAACCGTGAGACCGGCAAACGCGTTGAAACCGTGCAACCAATCGTGATTAAGTCACGTCTGAAATGAGGGAGGACATCATGAAGAAAATATTATTAATTAGCCTGATTTTGATCCCTTGCGCCCTGCTTCTGGCAGTTTTTGATGACTACCAGCCCTCAGCCCGTGCCCGTGGACTGGGCGGAGCTTATGTGAGCGCGGCAGATGATGCCAATGCGATCTTCTTCAATCCGGCAGGCCTGGCCGATACCGAATATGAAGCCAAGCTCGGTTTTGCCCAGCTTAATGGAGAGAAATTTTCTGAATTCAAGACTCTGGCTCTGGCCGGAAAGCTTCCCAAGAAGCTTGGCCATCTGGGTCTTGGCATCCGCATGATGGATGTGGACTACGAAGACCACAACCTGATGAGCGAGCAGATCTGGACTCTTTCCCACGGCTTCACACTGCAAAAGGACATTCATTCTACCATCAATTTTGGCTATAATCTGAATTACTATAATCTCAGCTTTGATGATGATGACGACGATGATGCTATTGGCCTGGATTTGGGCATGACAGCGCTCTTGCACACCCGCACCAAGCTCGGCTTTGCCGTCACCAATCTGACTCAGGCCAAGATGGGCTTTGAAAACCAGATTGATCTGCCCAGCAAGTTGGCTTTGGGCGTATCCTATATCCCCTATGAAGGCGTGACCACCAGCATCGAAGTGAAAAAAGACTTTGCAGATGAGACCGAATTTATGGGCGGAGTGGAAGCCAAACTCTTTGAGCCTCTATACCTGCGCTTTGGTGTGCATCAAAACCCAGCGCTTTACACTGCCGGAGCCACATTTGTGCTTGAAGGTATCAGCCTGGATTATGCTTTCACATACCACTCAGTGCTAAACCCCACCCATTATCTAAACTTAGGATACAGATACTAAAGGAGATTCTATGTCGTTTTCAGGATTCAAACGTTTCTTCCCCACATTTATACCTCTGACATTTGAACTCGTGAGATACTTCAAAAGAGATCTCAACCACAATAATAAGATCCGAAATTCTGATAAAACTGCTCAGAAGATAGCAACCATGGAACATCTTTTGATCCGCTTGGAAAAAAAGATACAGGTCAACCGCGAGACATACGAGAAGATATCCTCCAGAGTTTACGTCTGGCTCTTCATCAATTCGGTCTTGCTGATCGGCATCCTGGCAAAGCTCTTCTTTATGTAAACAGTAAAGATCTAACCATCATAAGGCAGGGCTATGGTCCTGCCTTTATTTCAGATCAAACGCAAAGCTATTTTTTGAGAACTTCAGCTACCATACCGGGAACCGACTCATTGAGCCCTTCAGGAGGATGCACAGACATGAAAGATGTCAAGACTGTAATTGACCTTTATCAAAATGCCAATTTTTGCCGGAACTGTGGCAATAAACTAAGCTTAAAAAAAGACCGCGAGGACAAGCTCAGAGCGATATGTGAGCAATGCGGCTTCATTCTATACAAAAACCCCATCCCCGCCGTGGCCATCTTTGCCCAAAATGAAGCGGGAGAGATCC
>CAZWUD010000081.1:0-6661 GCA_964637055.1 uncultured Candidatus Cloacimonadota bacterium | reverse complement strand
CTGCGCTTTGGAATCGAAAAATAAAGGAGCATAGCTTCATGAAAAAATACATTTTAGCTTTGGCGGTCATGACCCTGATCTGGGCACTGGGTGCAGAGATCCACTCTAATGCCGGTGAATACGGTTACCAATTTTTGAATATCCCGGTGAATCCTGCCGGACTCGCCCTGGCCGGCAGAGGCATCCACTCTCAGGCCAATCAAGCCTCATGGATCTGGCAGCCGGCTTCCTCCGCAGCCGAAAGAGGCAGAAGCGTCGGTGCCTCACATCATATCTGGATTTCAGACACGGCCTACAGTTCTCTGGCCTATTCAAATTCCAATCGTAAATCACATCTGGGGCTGGCCTTGATCAATCTCAGTTACGGTAAGATTGACAAACGCGATGAGACCGGACTGCTGATTGGTGAGTATTCGCCGGCGGATCTGGCGGTCAAAGGCAATTATTCGCTCCGGCTTTATCCCAGTATCTATCTGGGCATGAATCTGGGAGTCCTGTATCAAAAGATAGATACCGCCTCTTCCTTGGGGATTTTCACGGATCTGGGCAGCACCTGGTTGCCTCCGATCAAAGACAGCAAGATCTCTGTGGCCGTGCGCAATCTGGGCGTCAGTAACAAGACCGATGAAGAGAGAGTGGACTTTCCCCACAGCATAGATCTCGATATTTACAAAGGCATCACCCTGGGTGAGCAGCATCTGGGCATCGAAGGCTCGCTGCGCAAGGCGGTCGATGATCATACCCGGCTATCTGTGAGTGCAGAGCTCTGCCTCTTGCAAAGCCTCTTTCTAAGGGCAGGATATCAGAGTGCCGATGCCGCCGGACTATCTGCCGGAGCGGGCTTTCAGATCTCCCGTTTTGCCATCGACTATGCTTATGGCTCCTTTGATGAAGGGCTCCAGGACGTCCACAGTTTTGGCCTGTCATATCATTTCTAATGGGTATTTTACAGAACATTGATGAAGGAATCTATGTATAAAAAACACTGCTCCCGACCAAGGGTCAGCTTTTCTCTGATCCGGAATCTAAGCTTGATGGGCTTCATGCTGATCCTGCTGCTGCCACTTTTTGCCGTCCCGGAATACAGTCCCGGCCAATTGCTTTTTAAGACAGACTCTCCCGTTGTGATCTCAGAGGGCAAGACCGGACTTTCAGATTTTGATGGATATCTCAGCCAATTTGGCATCAAGCAAGTCCAGCCCATCAAGGGCATGCCCTCGGATAGATATTTCAAAGTCTCGCTCAGCTCTATGCCGGATATTCAAGCGATGAAAAGCCTGAGCTTTGCCGGCATCGAATATATCGAACCAAACTATCTCAGGAAGCTGCACGCCATCCCAAATGATCCCCTATATCCCCGCCAACTCTTGCATCTGTCCAGCATCCCCTCTGCCTGGAAATACACTACGGGCAATCGGCAGATCATCGTTGCCGTCATCGATAGCGGCCTTTTGATCAATCACCCGGATATCGCTGCCAATGTCTATGTCAACGAAGGGGAGATCCCGGACAACGGAATTGATGACGATGGCAATGGCTATATCGACGATTGGTGCGGCTGGGACTTTGTCGACGCCCCGGAGATGGCAGATGTGGGCTTGGGCGACTTTGTGGAACAGGATAATGACGTGGAAGACGAAAACTTTCACGGCACTCACGTCTCCGGGATCATCGGTGCACAGGGTAATAACGGCATCGGTATCAGCGGTGTGGCCTGGAATGTGCGCATCATGCCCCTGCGGGCAGGATTCAGAACCGCTGAAGCCGGTTATCTACAGGATGATGATGCCGCTGCTGCCATTATCTATGCGGCAGACAATGGTGCTCATGTGATCAATATGAGCTGGGGTGATCCCAACTACTCCGCCATCATTGCCGATGCTTGCGATTATGCCTACTATAAGGGTGTGACGCTGGTGGCATCTTCCGGAAATGACGGGAGCCGGGGGCTCAGTTATCCCGCCAAGCTGTCAAACGTGATTTCGGTTGGTAGCGTCAATAGCGCCAAAGTGCTTTCCAGCTTTTCCAGCTATGGCCCCGAGCTTGACCTGGTGGCCCCCGGAGAATTGGTCCTCTCCACATACAAAGACACTGATGAAGACATGTATATGGAGATGAGCGGAACCTCGATGAGCGCACCCTTTGTGTCCGGCAGCATTGCGCTGCTGCTCTCTTTGGTGCCCGGACTCAGCCCGGCCGAGGTGCGCGCAAGACTACTGACCGCTACCGATGATATCGATACACCCGGCTATGACATCCGCACCGGCCACGGCCTGCTCAATGCCCGCAAGCTCATGGAAAATCTGGATCCGCCCTTTGTGGAGATCGAGTATCCCATTGATCAGAGTAGCATTTCTGGCACCACCGATATCCGCGGCTCTGTCTTCGGTGAGGATTTTGCCCGCTATACGCTGATGTATACCCCACTGCCGATCGATGGGCAAGTGCAATGGCAGGATTGCCGGGAACACACTATGCAGCCCACATATCACACGGTTGAAGTGATCGATGGCGTCATGGGAGAGTTTTATGTGCCGGGCTACTTTGCCGAAGGCACTTACCTCATCCGCCTCCAATATGAGAAACGTCAGAATAACCTGATGAAGTATAATTACTTTCGCACCGTCACTGTGGATCGCAGTGCTCCCCAGATCAGGCCCGAGAGCCTGCACAGTTTCACCCGCTACGATAGATCTGACCTCAGGCATTATATCGGCGCCGTCTTTGATGAAAAGGTGCAAACTCAGATCAATATCTTTGACAGCAACGGTGTCGAACACACCGTCTTTGGCAGCGTGGTAGACTCTTTGCAGATTTGGCCGCTTCCCACAGACCTGGCTCCGGGCAATATCGACATCAGCATCAAAGCGACAAATCACGGCAATCTCAGCCATCAGTTTTCCAGGCTGTACACAGACTTTTGCCATATCAGCTATGAGAGCATTCCCAACTATGGCTTCAAACACAAGCCTGTCGGCGCAGCCCGCGTGCCGCTGAACAGATGGCATGATTTTAACGGCAATGGCAAAGCGGAATATCTGGCCATGGATATCCCCGAAAGCGGATACGGACAGGTGCGAGCCTATGAGCCTCAAGCCGGTCAGCATCTGCAGACACACCTCTTTGCAGAGAAATTTTGGCCCCTGGATATTGGGGATACAAACGGTGGCGGGATGGAAGTCTTGCTGCTGCAGTCTGAGGTCGGCAAGCTCTGGGATACCAAGCCGCAGGGAAGCTATCCCAGCCCGGATTCACTGGTCTTTAGCGATTCGGGGATCACCGGTGGAATCATTGCGGACTATGATAATAACGGTTCCATAGACCTGCTTTTGGTCAAAAACCTGCCCGCCGCCAGAGTCATCCAGCTCTATAAGCGTGATTCAGAGGGAAACATGAGCCCGCAGAAAACCACCCTGCAAAACACCAGCCCGACCGATATGCGTAATACCTTTGTGCCCACCATCATTGCTGAGGACTTCAATCAAGACAATATCGTGGATATCCTCACTGCAGATACTGATGGCGACATCATGATCTACAATGTCACGGGCTCTACCCCCACAGCGGAGGTAATCTGGCATCACAGGCTGCCCGTGGGCAATGCCTATCAGCTTGCCTCAGGAGACTTTAACGGCGATGGTCAGCAAGACTTTATCGTGGGCGGATACAATACCGACATCATAAATACAAACCTGAATTTTTGGCACTTTGAGGCCTTTACCTTTGTGGATACCACCTTCGTGAGCATGGCCGCCATCCAGTTTAACAACGTCGGATCCCAAAACGCCATCACCACGATGGACATGGATGGGGACGGGCAGGATGAGATCATTTTGGGCATCTCGCCCAGCCTCTACATCCTCAAATATGTTGGCGGCAGGCTCAAGCCGATCTTTATGGGCGATAGCTATGGAAACTACCGTCTGGCCGCCTGGCAGGATGAGAACGATGTGCAGCGGCTGCTGACCAATTACCGCGTAAGCGCAGACTCGCTGATCGCCGTCGAATGGGAAGCGGACGCTCCTTACACAGGTCCGCCCCTCCCCGTGAACTTTTGTGCGCGCGCCACAGGGCCGGACTCCGTGCAGCTTAGCTGGCTGAGTCAGGGCGCTACCAGTCATCGGATCTTCTGCAAGGACGCTGAGGAGCAAGTCATTATCTTCGATAATGTCATCGGAGATAGCTTTTTGATGACCGGTCTGCAGGAAGCCCAGCTCTACTTTTTTGCCATTACTGCGGTGGATCCCGCCTTTTCTCCCCCTGAGAGCAACCTTACGGTCTGGCGGGAAGCCACGCCGCTGCCTGTGCCTCAGATCATGGAACTGGCCATGGTGGGGACCCGGGAATTGCGCGCTATATTCAATCAACAGATGGACTCCTCGGTGCTGAATCCCGGCCTGTACACGCTTTCTCATGATCTGGGCAAGCCGCTTTCGGTAAACAGCGTGGCTCAGCAACACGGAGTCCAATTGCGCTTTCGCGAGCCCTTCCCGGCCATTGACAGCCTCTTTACCCTGAACATTCAGGGGCTTACGGGCCCCAGTGGGATTGCTCCCGATACTCTGCAGTATAGCTTCCCCTGGGTGCAGGATATTGAGCCGCCCCAGATATCTGAGGTGCGGATCCTTTCGGGAGATAAGAGCGTGGAGATAGTCTTCAACGAGCCCATCAATACCGACACCGCATCCTATCTGGGAAATTACAAACTCAATTGCCCGGCCAATGACCCGGACAACAGCATCGCCCACATCGCCGTGGCAGAAGATAGAGTGGTGCTGGGCTTTACCAGCGCTCTGCGCTACAGCAACGAAGCCTATTTCATCGAAGTGCAGAGGGTGACAGACCTTTTTGGCAATCAGATCTCCCCCTTGCACAATCTGGCACGCTTTGCCCTGAGGGACATTGATGACCTCTCCGATCTCGTGGTCTTCCCCAATCCGCTCCGGCGGGCCCAGGATGCTGAGATCATCTTCATGAATTTCCCTCCGCAAAAGAAGGGCAGGATCGCCATCTATGATGCGGCGGGCGCTTTGGTATACAAGACAGACATCGGCCCCTTCAACCCGGCAAACAACCACATCACCTGGCGGTGGAACGCCAGAAACCACGACGGCAGAAGGATCTCCAGCGGCGTGTATTTCTACATCATCGAGATGGATGACGAGCGTTGCCGGGGCAAATTTGCCGTGATAAACTAAAGGAAAGACTATGAATAAGGACCCTCATTGGGAAGATTTTGAACTCGAAGAAGATGAGAGCTGGGATGAACTTCATAAGGAAGAAAAGACCGCTTTCATCGCAAGTATAATCCGTCAGGATGATAGTGATGAGGATGTCAATGCCTCTCTGGATGAGCTGGAGCGCCTGGCCGATACCGCCGGCATAGCCGTCTTGGGACGCTATACCCAAAGGCGAAACCAGCCCGAACGCAGTAGCTATTTTGGAAAGGGTTTTTTGGAAGACCTATCCACCCGCATGCGCCAAGCTCAGGCAGATATGCTGATCGTCAATGCCGAGCTCAGTCCCTTGCAAGGCAGGAATATAGAGCGGGACTTTGAGATCAAGGTGATAGATCGCACCGAGGTGATCCTCAGCATCTTCCATGACCATGCCAAAAGCAAAGAAGCCAAGCTCCAGGTCAAGCTGGCCGAGCTGCAATATCAGCTCCCCCGCCTACGCCGGCTTTGGGGACACTTTGACCAGGAGCGTGGCAGCACACGCAGCGCCGGTGGCTATGCCAGTCGCGGCATGGGCGAAAAGCAGATCGAGATCGATAAGAGACTGATCCGCACCCAGATCCGCAAGATAAACAAAGCCATCGACGGCATCACTACCCACAAGGAAACCCAACGCAGGCAACGCGACAACGCCAAAAAGATCTGCCTGATAGGCTATACCAATGCCGGCAAATCCACCCTTTTTAACCGCCTCACGGATGCGGGAGTGCTGGTCGAAGACCGCCTCTTTGCCACCCTGGATTCCACCAGCAGGCAGCTCAAGCTGAGCACCGGAGCCCCGATCGTGATCTCGGACACCGTGGGCTTTATCTCCAAACTCCCTCATCACCTGCTTGCTTCCTTCCGCGCCACCTTGATGGAGGCCGTGGATGCAGATCTCCTCTTACACGTGGTGGATATCTCCGATGACCGGCATGGCTATTATGTGCAGCAGGTAAGTGACGTCCTGGAAAGCATCGGCGCCGCCGAGATCCCCCAGATCCTGGTTTTGAACAAGAAAGACATGGTGGATGAGCGCCTTAGCACCCTGATGGAGCGTCATTACGGCCTGTCCGTCGCGATCAGTGCCAAAGCCAATCAGGGCATCCAGGAGCTGCTGGAGCTGGTCGAAGTGACCTTGCTGGACAACCGCCGTTACTCCCTGAAACTGCCCTACGAGCAGACCTCTCTGGTTTCCCGCCTGCATGAAATCGGCAAGATTGAAAGCGAAGAGTACAGGGAAGACGGCATCTATCTGAAGGTGATTCTGGGCCAGACCGACAGGCGCCTGATCCAGGACTATGTGCTGGAGGACGAAGGCTGAGCAGGCCCCGCCGGGCTCAATTTCCTTGACACATAAGTCCCAGTCATTATTAAAGTATACAAAAGAAATATAGAAAATTAGGAGATGATATGGCACAGATTATTACTGCTAAAGAAGCTGC
>CAZWUD010000080.1:0-6679 GCA_964637055.1 uncultured Candidatus Cloacimonadota bacterium | reverse complement strand
TCTTAAAAGAGGACTTTGTTTACGACCCGCTTGGTCGCCTTTCGATATTCACGGGAGAGCTTTTCCTTCTCCTTGAGGAGTTCCAGATTGGCCGGATCCGAATTGATGGCCTTGTCAATTTCCTCCAGGTCACGCTGCAATTTGCGCAGATGAAGGTCTTTGATCAGGCTCTTCAGATCAAGCTGCTGCAAATCCTCAAAAAGGAGTTCTGCTAAACTGTCCCGAAGCTCTGAATCTTCATTATTATCCAAAAGCGCCGCCGGGTTAAAATCCGGCTGAGATGAGAGTCTGCTCTGCAGATATTCAAAGATGCGCTTGTAGTGTCTATTACTAAAATAATCGGATGAAAGCTCTTGGGCAAGTAGATTGTAGCTTTCTTCGTCTTTTAATGCCAGACAAAGAGCCATTCTTTCCTGAGGTCTCTGGGTCTGGAGCTGTGGAGAAGCCACTTTCACGGCCTCTACATGCGCTCTGGACCTGCCTCGACGCAGGCTGGAGAGCAGGGCGTTTTGGGTGATGCCAAAATTTTCTGAAACCTGCCTGAGAAAGAGCTCTCGCTGGATCGGATCCGCCAGATGACGCAGTGCGTCCAGGATCATCTCGATGCGCTCCTTGGCCTGGATATCCAGGCGCTCGCTGCCCGCCATGAAACTGATCAGATCCGGGGCGGCATCGATGATCTCCCTGAGGGCATCACTGCCGTGATTGAGGATATAGTCATCCGGATCTTCACGCTCCGGAAGCAGTGCCACCCGCACCCTCATCCCCCGGGACAGACCGACGAGCCCACCCCGCACCGCCGCTTTGATGCCGGCAGTATCTCCATCATAGAGCATCACGGTATTGGGCGAAAAGCGATTGAGCAGATAGACCTGATCCTCGGTCAGAGCGGTGCCCAATGAGGCCACGGAATTGTCAAATCCGTTTTCATAGAGCCGCAGAAAGTCAAAATAGCCTTCGCTGACGATCGAGTAATCCATCTTGCTGATATTGTACTTGGTTTTGAAAAGTCCATAAAGCTCTTTGCCTTTGGTATATAGCTCAGTGCCAGGGGAATTGATGTATTTGCCCGTGTTTTCTTTGGGCTGCATGATGCGCCCGCCAAAGGCAATCACCTTTCCGGTATTGTTGTGGATGGGAAAGATCAGTCGATCCCGAAAGAGATCGATCAAAGCCCCGGAGTAGTCTCCAAAAAGGCCGCTTTCCCTGAGCAGGCTCACGCCATAGCCTTCCTTCATCAGATGGTTTAAAAGTGCTTTTTGCGAGGGCAGCGCGTAGCCAAGCTGCAAGGCGCGCGCAGTTTCGGCACTGATCTTGCGATCGACCAGATACTCCAGAGCGCTGTCTGAATATTTAAAAAGGCTCTCGGCATAGAATTCCCCGGCGCTTTCATAGACTTCCAGGAGCTGCTGCCGCTTGGTGGAGACCACCTTGGTGCGTTCATGCTCCGGGATTTGGATGCCCACTCTCAAGGCCAGCTTTTTCACGCTTTCGATAAAGCTCAGCTTCTCATATTCCTGCACAAAAGTGAAGACATTGCCGGCCTGACCGCAGGCAAAACACTTGAAGATCTGCTTGGGCTGGCTCACACTGAGCGAGGGACGCGTGTCGTTGTGAAAAGGACAGATACCCTGCCAGTTTGAGCCCACACGTTTGAGCGGGATGTAGCTCTGCACCACTTCCACGATGTCATTCGCCTGGCGAATCTGATCGATCAAACTGGATTCCAATATTTCCTCATATCTTTACCACCGTCACTCCATCGCCTCCCTCAAAGAGGGGCGGAGTCTCGGTGGACTTCACTATTTTTTTGCGTGAGAGATAATCCCTCACCTTGGTTCGCAGGGCCCCGGTTCCTTTGCCATGCACGATGCGCAGAGTGCTGAATCCGTTCATCTGAGCGTTATCCAAAAACTCATCAATGAGCGGCATGGCCTCATCAAAGGTCAGCCCCAAAAGCTTGAGCTCGGTCTGCACCCGTGGTGCGGCTTTCACCTTGTAAAGATGCATTTCCTGCTTCGGCTCTTTGGCTGCGGCGGAGCTGCGGTAAAGATTATCCAGCGGGGTCTTGAAACTGATGCCATTCATATCCACCGTGGCTTGACTTTTGTCGATAGCGGTAATGATCGCATCTGTTTCAAAATTTGCCAGCCAGACCTTGTCGCCGATCTTGGGCTTTGAGAGTCTGCTCTTGCCATCAGCGCTGCTTTTTCTGATCTCCCGGCTCAGCTCTTCCGACTGCATACTTATATCATGCAATTTTCTTTCCGAAAGTCGTTTACGTTCTCGCCGGTCCAGAGTTTTCATCTCGCTGATCTCTTTGCTATAGAGTTTTTGAAAACTGATCAGCTCTTCCTGCATCTCCTTGAGATGTCGCTGCCGGCGGGCTTTCAGCTCTTTTTGCCACTCGGCTTCGCGCTGCTTTAGCTCCTGAAGTCGCGCTTCCAGATTGCGGCTTTTTAGTTGATATTGATAGCTTTGGATGCCCAGCTCTTTCTTTTCTTCCTGCATGCGTTTGATCAAACGGCTAAATTCCAGATTTTGACCGCCGGCCAGGCTGCGCGCCCGCTCGATCAGAGCCTCTCCCAGCCCCATAGAGGCGGCCACTTCGATGGCAAAGCTATCCCCCGGGATACCGGTGCTAAAGCGGTATGTGGGCTGCAGTGATTCCATGTCAAACTGCATGCTGGCATTCACACAATTCTCGTGTGACTCCGCAAAAACCTTCAGCGCGGTGTAGTGCGTGGTGACAATTCCCTTTACACCCATCCGGGCCAACCGCTCCAAAATGGCCTGCGCCAAAGCCGAGCCTTGCTGCGGATCGGTGGCTGCACCGATTTCGTCGATCAAGATCAGGCTGCGTTCATCTGCCCGAGAGATCATCTTGCCGATCTTGTCCAGATGCGAAGAGAAAGTGGAAAGAGCGCTCTCGATGGACTGATCATCACCGATATCGGCAAAAACCTGGGAAAAACAGCCCACGGTGCTTTCTTCATCGGCAGGGATGGGCAGACCGCTGAGTGCCATCAGGGAGATCAAGCCCACGGCTTTCATGAGCACCGTCTTGCCGCCGGTATTGGGTCCGCTGAGGATCATGAGCTTGTAATCCTGCCCCAGCCTGAGGTCAAAGGGGATCACCTGATGATAGGCATTGGGCCCTTCCCCGGAGATCATCTTCAGGATCAAGAGCGGATGCCGGGCGGCTTTGAGATCCAGCACGGGCTCGGAACAAAGCTGCGGCACCCGGGAACGGAAGAGATTGGAAAGCCGGGCTGTGGCAAAGAGATAGTCCAGACGCGCCAGAGCCTGCTGATTGCTCATAATCTCGCGCCTGCGAGAGCGGATATCATCCGAAAATTCACTGAGAATGCGGTATATCTCCCGCCTTTCCTCTTCCTTGAGCAGTTGTAATTCGTTATTTAAGGGCACGATCTCGGCCGGTTCGATAAAGACCGTGGATTTGCTGCCGCTGCGGCTTTGCACGATTCCGGAGACAAAGCTGGCGGCGGATTCCTTGATCGGCAAGACAAAGCGGTCATCCCGTTGAGTGACAAATTTATCCTGCAAAAAGCTTTCAAAACGAGGCTCGGAGAGCAGATCCTGCATGCTGCGGTGAATCCGGCTGCGCATGGAGTTCAGGCTTTTGCGGATACGCATGAGTTCTGCCGAGGCGCTATCCATCACTGCCCCTTCGGGATCAAAGATGCGGTTAAAGCCCTGCATGATCTGCGGAAGTGGGTTGAGCTTTTTGATCATGGCCCGGGCCAGGGGTAACTCCCGGAAAGACTCGTGATATTCACTCACGCGGGTGCCGAGATCGGCATTGATGGCAATCTCACGCAGCTCTTCCCAGTCAAATATGCCACTTTCTTCAAAGAATGCATCCAGGACAGTGAGCGGGGAAAAGTCAAATTCCAGGCCGTCTTCCAGAGCTGCTTGAAATTCTGCGATCAACTCCTGCGAAGCTCGCATTGCGGCCACGGAGTCCAGGGGCTTTAGCTTTGCAGCTTCGGCACGCCCCAAGCTGCTGTGGCAACGAGCTGCCAGATGTTGCAGCAAGCTGCCATATTCCAGATCTGTCATCAATCCTCTTTTTCCTGGGTCTTGACAAAGTCCGGCAATTTGATATATCTTAAGTAGTTATTTAGTTTGAGATGAGTCACCAGGTCGTCTTTCATCGTATCTATCCCCACATATACCCTGTGCTTTTCCGGGTTCTTGAGCGGCTCGGATAAGCGCGGCATATAGTCCATGACCAGAGTGAAGATGATCACCAGGATCAGGCCGTTTAGCAGACCCAGGATAGCGCCCAAAAGGCGATTGAGCCAGGTGAGATTCAGCGCTTTGATAAAACGATCCAGGATCCAGATCACAAAACGGATCAGCACTACCACCAAAATCAGGATCATAATGACGGAGATGATCACCGCCAAAGTCCGGCTGAGATCATACTTCAGCATCAATTGGTTTGCCAAAAGCGGATAGTAATGCCCGATCAGGATAAAGGTCAGCACAGCTCCGGCAAATTGCACGACTGCGCCGATCAGGCCGCGTCTGAGACCAAAATAAGTGAACACCAGCAGCACTATCAATATGCTCCAATCAATCACGCCCATTGTTCCTCCTTTCTGCCATAAAAAGCATACAGGGATTTTTGACGATCCCTGTATGCCTCATTCAATCTCTGATAAAACTTATATTTGTTCTATCTCATGAAACGTTTCATGCGACGCTGCATTTTGAGCATCTTACGACGAGCAGCGTTAGCTTCGCGTTTCTTTTTCACGCTGGGCTTTTCATAAGCCTGGTTTTTCTTTATGTCAGAAAGAATAGCGGCTTTTTCGCATTTCTTTTTAAAGCGTTTCAAAAGATAATCGAAGGATTCATTTTCTTTTGCTATGACTGTCGGCAATCAAATCACCACCTTTTGTTTATAATTTAAGAAATGTCATTCTCTCATCCCTGGCTTTTCTGTCAAGCAGGAAATTAGCGCGCAATTCTTTGTAGAGTCCCGTATCTTGGGGTAAAACCCAACTCGCTGTTTCTTAGCTTGTTTGAGCACATTCCTAAAGGCCCCTTATTCAATTAGCTAATTGACCTTCCCTACCATATGGTCACGCTGTTCGCACAGTTTCAGCAGAAAGTCTTTCATAAACTTTAGTTCTTCAACCTCTATGCTGTCCAGCAACTCTTCGGCTTCGGTAAATTGCCCTAACTCACGATGTAACTCGGCCGCCATCATCCTGTCTTCTTCATCTTCTATGTCCATCATAGCCAGGAGCATCCGCATATTTTCTTCGGCTTCTTTGGGATCAGCTTTCTCTGGTGCTGACTGCTCGGTAAAGTCATCTCGATAGGCATCGTTTCTACGCCAGAAGGCATGTAGCCTCAGGTACTTAAGCTCCTTGGGATTTGTGGCAAGACCTTTTTCTATGGCGCGATAATAGGCTTGCTCGCCGGGCTGGCTTACATAGGGACAATCTTTCCATTCGTCGCTGACGGAGGAGCTGTCCGGAGCCAAGGGTTCGATTTTCCCCAAAACCTTTGCTTTGGAGAGCCAGAAAGCTTCCTGGCATTTGTGACACTCTACCACCGGGGGTGGTGCCGGCATCATTGGAGCCAGCATCTTGCCGTCTGTCCAATAACTTGCGTCGAAGGTATTACCCGAAAGTAAAGTCATATACTTAGCTGGAGCCTGACAGCCAGGACAGCTAATGACAATGTCTGCGCTTGGTATCATAATAAGTCCCTCTCTTTAGGATTTTATTTGGGTTAACAAAAGCCATCTATCGTCCAAAGTTTCTCTCCTTACAGATACCTTCGCATCTGCAGATCCCTTCTGTGCAACACAAAATGGGGTCAAATCTGAATATGACCATGATTAGGAACTAGTATTATTTTGTCAATAAACAATATGCATTGGTTTTAGGTGTTTTGCCGATGGCAGCCTATGTGCCGGAGCTTGTCTAAGGCTCTGACCTTTTTTCATGTAGAGGTGTGGCATCCTCCGGCTAGCTTCTTTTACGGAGCTTTGGGAAAGCTCCGGGTACAGCTACTTTATGCTTATGAGTTAAGGGTTACTTCCCGATGCAAAATTGATCAAAGATCCTGCCCAAGAGTTCGTCTGTGGGGAGTAGCCCCAGGATTTCCTCCAGAGCGGATGCTGCCGAGATCAGTTCAAAGGCAATAAATTCAAATCCCAGGGCGTCTTGCAGCGCTTCTTGGGCGGCTTTGAGAGCGGCGATGCTGCGCGTGAGGGCGGCCAGATGCCGGCTGTTTGTGATCAGCGGACGCTCCAAGATCCGGGTGGGCAGGCGCAATCTACCCAAGATGGCTTTTTGCAAGGCATTGAGGCCTCCAATATCCACCACAGAACAGGCCACATGAGCCTCCGGCAGGCTCCGCTCGGGATAGAGATCTGCCTTGGAGGCAACGGGGATGATTTTCTCCTTATATTCCTCCAGCTCAGTGCTTAAGCCCGGATACTCCCCTTCATAGAGATAGAGGATGAGCTCGGCCTCGTGGATAAGTGAATAACTGCGGGCAATGCCCTCAGCCTCAATGTCATCCGCTGAACTGCGCAGTCCGGCAGTATCATAGAGCAGGATCGGATAGCCATCCAGCTCAAAGGATTCTTCCAGATAGTCGCGAGTGGTGCCCGGATGCGGGGTCACGATCG
>CAZWUD010000079.1:0-6904 GCA_964637055.1 uncultured Candidatus Cloacimonadota bacterium | reverse complement strand
TCTACAATCTTGTGCAGAGTCCAGCGTTTACGGGCACTAAGCGGACGCGATTCGCAGATTTCCACGATATCGCCTTCGCGGGCTTCATTCATTTCGTCATGCGCCATAAACTTTTTATGACGGCGCACTGTCTTCTTATATAACGGATGGATGTACTGGCGTTGGACGCGGACAACGATGCTTTTGTCGTTCTTATCAGAAACCACTACACCCAATTTGATCATTTTACGTGCGTTTTCCACATTCACCTCAAGCTTTCAGCTCTTTTTCTTTCATGATGGTGTTGATCCGGGCGATTTCGCGTCTGGCGATGCGAATCCGATCGGGGCGATCAAGCAGGTTCTTGGCTTTTTGGAAGCGCAAATTAAAGAGCTCGATACGCAGTTCTTCGATGCGGGCTTGCATTTCATGGACGCTGAGGTCACGGATTTCGTCAGTCTTCATAATTCCACTCCTTCACGGGCCACGATGCGGGTTTTAATCGGTAGCTTGTACGATGCGAGGCGCATGGCTTCTTTGGCGGTTTCGGCATCGACGCCATCCACTTCAAAGAGCACGCGACCTGGGCGAACTACTGCGACCCAGTATTCCGGGGCGCCTTTACCTTTACCCATACGAGTCTCTGCAGGCTTGGAAGTAATGGGCTTGTCCGGGAATATCCGGATCCATACTTTACCAATACGCTTCATATGACGGGTAATAGCGATACGGGCAGCTTCGATCTGGCGGCTGGAAATGAAAGCGTCTTCAAGCGCGATCAAACCGTAATCACCAAAATCTACATTACAGCCGGTCCAGGAAAGACCTCTGCGCTTGCCCGTCATCATCTTGCGATGTCTTACTTTTTTAGGTGCTAACACTTATCTCTCCTTAGTCTAAAATATCGCCTTTGTAGATCCATACTTTGATGCCGATCACGCCGTATGTGGTACTTGCTTCCACATTGGCATAGTCGATATCGGCCCTAAGGGTATGAAGCGGGGTGCGACCTTGTTTGTAGCGTTCAGTCCTGGCGATTTCAGCACCGCCGAGACGTCCGCTGACCTGCACTTTGACTCCGAGAGCGTTATCTCTCATCACATTACGCATGGCCATTTTCATTGCCCGACGGAAAGAGACGCGCTCTTCCAGCTGACGGGCGATTTCCTTGCCCACCAAACGGGCGTCAAGCCACATTTTGTCGATCTGTTCGATATTGATCGATACAGCTATCGGGGCAGGGCGATTTTTGTTTATCAGGATGTTCAGCTCGCCGCGCAGCTTATCAATATCCTCGCCTTTCTTACCGATCACCAGTCCCGGACGTGCGGTATGGATGTCGATTACGATCGAATTGGTCTTGCGGTAAATCTTTATCTTTGAGACCATCTTTTCGGCAAGACGTTTGCGGATATAACTGCGAATCTTGATGTCTTCCTGGAGGGAATCCACATAAGACGAGCCTTGAGCAAACCAGATGGAATCGGTCTCTTTATTGACACCGATGCGATACAGAGTGGGGTGTATTTTTTGTCCCAAGGTTTTCCTCCTATTCTAGAGTCTGGATTTCCAGGGAGATATGACAGGTCGGTTTCCTGATCATAAAGGCTCTACCCTGCGCTCTGGGCATGAAACGTTTCATTTGGGGTCCTTCATCAGCTATGGCCAGGCTCACATAGAGTTGTGACAGATCGATCTTAGGATCTTTCACCTGGGCATTGGCAATGGCGGATTCCAATACTTTGTTAATAATACCCGCCGCTCTGCGCCGTGAAAAACGCAGGATATTCTGCGCTTCGGTCACAGGCTTGTAGCGGATGTTATCCAATACAAGACGGGCTTTACGGGCAGATCCACGAGCGAAACGTAGTTTTGCTGTTGCTTCCATTTCTTATCTCCTATCTGCCTTTTTTCTTCTCTTTATGACCACGGTAGGTGCGGGTGGGAGAAAATTCCCCAAGCTTGTGCCCTACCATGTTTTCCGTCACATAAACCGGGACAAATTTGTGCCCGTTGTGCACGGAAAAGGTGTGGCCGATAAAATCCGGAGTTATCACGGAACGACGACTCCAGGTCTTGATCACTGTTTTCTTTTTCTCAGTATTGAGGACTTCTACTTTCTTCATCAAGTGATCGTCAATGAATGGGCCTTTTTTAATTGAACGTGACATTATCTATATCCTCACACTATCTCTTTTTGACCGCTTTCACGATATAATCATCGGAATACTTGCGGGTTCTACGGGTTTTTCCACCCTTGGCAGGTTTGCCCCAGGGAGACACGGGATGTCTACCACCGGATGATTTTCCTTCACCACCACCCATCGGATGATCGACCGGGTTCATTGCCACACCACGAACTGAGGGGCGGAATCCCAGCCAGCGTTTACGGCCGGCCTTCCCGATCTTGATCAAAGAATGATCCAGATTTCCCACCTGACCGATTGTAGCCAGGCATTCTTTACGGATCAAATGAACGTCGTTTGAAGGCATTTTCACATGCACATAGTCACCGTCTTTGGCCACTACCTGAGCAAAAGTGCCGGCGCTGCGAGCGATCTGCCCACCGCGGCCTTTCTTCAGCTCGATATTGTGAATCACGCTGCCCAGAGGAATTTTATCCAATGGAATGGCGTTGCCCACTGCCACTTCGGCTTCCGGTCCGCTCATCACTTTAAAGCCCACCTTCAATCCTTCCGGAGCGAGGATGTAGCGTTTTTCGCCATCCACATAGTGCAAGAGCGCAATGCGGGCGGTGCGATTCGGATCATATTCAATGCTGGCGACTTTGGCCGGAATCCCGGTCTTGTCACGCTTGAAATCAATCACGCGATAGTGCTGACGGTGTCCGCCGCCGCGATGACGGCAAGTGATGCGACCACGGTTGTTGCGTCCACCGGATTTTGACTTGCGTTTCAGAAGTGACTTTTCCGGTTTGTCAGTGGTGATCTCTTCAAATTGATAGCCCGTGCGGTAGCGTAAGGTAGGGGTCGTGGGTTTATAATGTTTGATTGCCATGATTTCTCCTATACCTCAAAATCGGCGATTTTGTCGCCTTCTCGCAGGGTTACGATCGCTTTCTTCCAATCCGGACGTTTGCCGCTGTATCTACCCAGACGTTTTGGTTTGCCGACCATGCGAATGGTATTCACACCCAAAACCTTCACCGAAAAGATGTGCTCGATGGCCTTGGCGATCTCGATTTTATTTGCATTTATGGATACCTTGAAGGTATACGTATTTGTCGTGAATATCTGATTACTGCTTTTCTCAGTAATAATGGGAGCGATTAGGATATTACGCGGATGTATCATTTGCTGAATACCTCCTCTACTTTTTTCAGAGCGGCATCGGTAAGGATGATATAACTGCTCTTGAGCACTTCATAGGCATGCAGGGAATCAGCCCGGTCTGTCATCACTTCCGGCAGATTGTTGAAGCTCTTGACTGTGGGGACATGATGTCCGTCTGTCACCACCAGTTTGCGTCCCCTTTCGGGAGCGACCTTGGCGATGATCTCTCTGGCCTGCTTGGTGCTGGCTTTGTCAAATTCGAGTCCTTCAATCACAAAGATGCGTCCGTCACGAGCGCGGTCCGTGAGCGCGACCTTGAGGGCCATGCGCTTCTTGGTGCGCGGGATCTGACGATACCAATCTTTAGGAGTGATCGCGAAAGCCATGCCGCCACCTACTCGAATGGGCGAGCGGCGGGTGCCCACACGGGCATTACCGGTGCCTTTCTGTTTGAAAAGCTTGCGGCTGCTGCCATGTGCAGTGGAACGACTCTTTTTCTGCACAGTGCCCTGACGCTGGTTGCCAAGATACATGGTAACCACTTCGTGCAAAAGCACTTTGGGAGAGTTTACATCCACGTCAAAGACGGCCAGTGGAAGCTCCACTTCACCGATCATTTCACCCTGGATATTGAATTTTTTTGCTTTAACCACTTTCTTCCCCCTATTGTTCCTTGTGGATGGTCACCAAGGAGTTGCGATGACCGGGTACGGCGCCCTTCACCATGATCAGATTCCGCTCAAGATCCACTTTCACTACCTGTAGGTGACGGGTGGTGTTTTGAGCATTACCGTGCTGACCTGGCATTTTCTGGCCTTTAAATACACGCGAGGGCTGAGCGGATTGACCAATAGAACCGGTACCCCTGAAGGTTTCATGCGAACCGTGAGTAGCGATGAAGCCGGCAAATCCGTGACGCTTCATCACACCCGTGAATCCGCGACCCTTGGATTTTGCGGTCACACTGACGGTCTCGCCGCTGTCAAATAAATCAGCTTTCAGATCATCTCCGGTCTTATAATCGCTGAGCTCTTGTCCAAAAGCGGGGCGGAATTCCCTCACAAAACGGTAGTAGGGAGTTCCGTGTTTCTTAAAATGTCCCAGCATGGGCTTCGAAACCTTCTTTTCAGGGATTTCTTCAAAGCCCAACTGGAGCGCTTGATAACCATTTTCTGCGACAGTACGCTTGCAGATAATCTTGCACGGACCGGCCTGTATCACGGTAACCGGATACACTTTGCCGTTCTCGTCAAATATCTGAGTCATGCCAATTTTCTTTCCAATAAGTCCGATCATGCTTAGCTCCTGGTATTTGCTTTGATCTCGACATGCACTCCAGCCGGCAGACTCAGCTTCTTCAAAGCATTCGTGGTCTGCTGGGTCGGATTCATGATATCGACCAAACGTTTGTGAACCAACATCTGGAATTGGTCTTGGGATTTCTTGTCAACATGAGGCGAACGTAAAATCGTGTATATTGTTCGATCTGTGGGAAGCGGAATCGGGCCGATTACTTTGGCACCGGTATTGCGTGTGCTCTTCACGATCTCCGCGACAGATTGATCCAACAAACGATGGTCATAAGCTTTCAACTTGATCCGAATACGATTTTCCTGTTTACTCACTGGATCCTCCACATTTAGGGCAAAGCCCACCTGACGTGCACACGCATTGCTGAATGCAGCTCCGCTTCGCTATCAAATGGATATGCCACTGGTTTGTTTTTAAATTTTGTCGGCTGCGATAAAGACAGCAGCCACCACGGTACTCACCCGGAGCACCCTGATTGCAGGATGTCATCATTCCTCCTAAAGAACTATAAGCCTCTGCTAAATATGAGACTTGTGCTTCGCGCTAAGCGCTCATCTATTGTATTTGGACATAAAAAACCAAACCCGCAAATCTGTCAAACACTTTTTTGACTTATTTAGTTTTAATAGGAAAAATCAAGGCCGGAAATTGAGCGTGAAGCTATGGTGTGCTGAACTGCCTGAATCAAAATCAGCTGGGATAAAGTCCTGCTCTATAAATCTGCATGAAACATAAATCCCCAGCTTCTGCAGTTGAGATAAGATCAGGTTCGTCTCAAGATCAAGCTCTGCCCAGAGGATGATCGTGAGCTAATCTCCAGGTCATTGTATGTCTATCCAAAGCGATAGCCCAAAGAATTACCAAAAAGCCGGGTTCGGGGATGAAAGCAACTCGGAAACTGATTTAACACGGTCTGCGTAAATCCGTCAAAACTAAAAAAAAAAGCTTGACAGAAAGGTTGAAGCTGAAAGACAATGCGCCACCTGGGCTGATATCGGATAAAGCCTGAGAAGCGAGAACTCGGAATTTACCCCCAGTTTGCTACTTAGACGAGATATTAGCGCAAGAGCATTTAATGTAAACAAGCTGGTTAATAATATGAAAAAGACACTGCTTAACTACCTGGCAGAACATGGCAACAAAGCCGAAGACTATGTGCTGTCCAAGTTTATAGATCACGACATCGTCCTGCTGGCCGAAATGCACTATGTGAAACAGCAGGTGGAATTGTATCATCGCTTGATCCCCGGGCTTGCCGAAAGAGAAGTGCGTATCATCGCCTATGAATTCGCCAGAAGGGAAGATCAACCGCTGCTGGATGAACTACTTGGTAAACCGTTTTTCGATGAGCACCTGGCTACCACGATCATGATCAAACAGGAATCGCTGTTTGGATACCATGAATATCTGGATCTGTTCAGGCTGGTCTGGCAACACAATCAAGGGCTCCCGCAGAGCCGGAAAATTCGCATTATCGGGCTGAATGATTCCATCAATTGGCCTCTTTACAATCAGATCTGCAATACCAAGGGCAGGAACCCTAATTCCGCTGAAATCCGCGAGATATGGAAGGGCTGTGGTGAATTGCATTGGGAGGAAGCCATTGACGCCCAATATGCCGACGGCCACACCAAAATCCTGGGCATTATGGGCTCTCACCACGCTTTTACTCATTATCGAGAACCCCAGATCAAAACCATCGATGGCAGAAAGTATTTCGATGGTTTCAAAGTGGTCAGATTCGGCAATTATCTCTATGAAAGCTATGGCAATAAGGTCTTTAGTACCTGTTTTTACGATCCCTGGGAGAGTCAGATCGAGTCCGAAGGCCTCGTCGCACCCGCCCAAGGCATTATCGAGCAAAGTCTCTATCCTCACTATCATGACGTCGGCTTTGATCTAATCGGAAGCCCGTTCGGAGAATTGCCGGATGATAGCATCTACGCCCTGGGGTATAAGGATTTCCGTCTGAAAGATATCTTCAACGGTATGATCTATTCAGACAGATTACAGGATTTGAAGCATGTGACCCCGATCAAGGATTTTATCAATGAGAGCAATATCGATTTATTTAGAAACTACAACGCCTTCAATGATGAAGCAGATTTGAGCATTGAGCAAATCAACGCCATAATCAGCGAAGATACCGATATCATATAACTGAGCTACAAAGATGTTTGAAGATAATGCACCCCGTCACGCCGATTATACGATGCACGATCCGGCCTACCAGAGGAAAAAAGAGGCCGGTTTTGCCGGTTGGAGTAGTGCAGAAGATCTTGCAAAACAGATAAAACTCTTGAATCAGTTATTTTTACACC
>CAZWUD010000078.1:0-6925 GCA_964637055.1 uncultured Candidatus Cloacimonadota bacterium | reverse complement strand
CCCTGGCTCAGGACGAAAAGGAAGCGCTTTGCCGCTTTGCTATGCAAAAGATAGGCGGCAAGCTGCCGGTGATGATCGGCACAGGGACAAACAACCTGTCCCAAAGCCTGGCTAATACTCAAAAGGCCAAAGATCTGGGTGCGGATTTTGCCCTGGTGATTACGCCGTATTATATCAAACCCACGCAAAATGGGATGTATGCATATTTCAAAGAGATTGCAGATAAGGTGGATATCCCGATCGTTATCTACAACGTGCCCGGCCGCACAGGAATAAATATCGCCTCCGAGACCGTGGTCAGACTGGCCAAGGATTGCCCAAACATCATCGGCGTCAAAGAAGCCAGCGGCAATCTGCCCCAAGCCGCGCGCATCATCCGCGATGCGCCTGAGGGTTTTAGTCTGATGAGCGGTGAAGACGCGCTGAATCTGCCCTTGATGGCTATCGGTGCCAAAGGCTGCATCTCGGTGACGGCAAATGTGGCTCCGCATCTGATGAGCCAGCACATCCAGAGCTGTCTGGACGGCGATTTTGCCACGGCTGCCCAGCAGCATAGAGATCTGGCGCTGCTCAATGAACTGGTCTTTATCGAGACCAATCCCATCCCCGCCAAGGAAGCTCTGGCCATGATGGGCAAGATCCTGCCGGAATTTCGCTCCCCCATCTGCCCTTTGCAGGACAAGAACCGCAAAATCCTGAAAAACGGACTGAAAAGCTATAAATTGATCTGAAGAAATTGACAAAAACAAGGATAAAATGATGAAGAAAACCCAGACCCTGCATGGTTTTGAGCTGATTCAGAGCCGTGAAATCAAAGAACTAGGAGCTCACTACAATCGCTATGTGCACAAAAAAAGCGGTGCTGAACTGATCCATCTGGCCTGTGATGATAATAACAAGGCCTTCAACATCTCTTTTACCACAATCCCTGAGGATGATACCGGCTGTCCCCACATCATGGAACACTCCGTGCTCAACGGCAGCAAAAATTATCCCGCTAAAGGCACCTTCATGGAACTGATCAAAGGCAGTCTGAATACCTTCATCAACGCCATGACCTCATCGGACTGGACCTCATATCCGGTGGCATCCACCAATGACAAGGACTTTCACAATCTGATGCGGGTCTATCTGGATGCGGTCTTGCGTCCCAGAATCTATGAAGAACCCAGGATCCTGGATCAGGAAGGCTGGCATCTGGAACTCTTTGATGAAGAGGGTGAGATCAACTATCGCGGGGTAGTTTACAACGAAATGAAAGGCGCTTTTTCATCCATCGATGGTTTGATGGGGCGCATGTGTCAGCACGCACAATTTCCCGATACACCTTACGGCTTTGAAAGCGGAGGTGATCCGGAGGCGATCCCTGAGCTGACGCATGAGAAGTTTGAGACATTTCACCAAAAGTATTATGATCCCTCAAATAGCATGATCTGGCTCTATGGTGATATGGACATCGATGCCACTCTCAAGATCATCGACAGCGAATATCTGGCTGATTTTGACGATCCCGGCATAAGAGTGGAATGTCCGTTACAAAAGCCCTTCTCCCGCAAGAAAAAGATCAAATATCAATATCCCCTGGCGGATGAGAAGGATCCTGAGGGGCAATACTATCTGGCGCTGAACTTTAGCTATGGCAAAGTGACCGATCCCAATCTGGCCGTGGCATTGCCGCTTCTGGGTGAACTCATGATGCGCACTCCGGCTTCTCCGTTGAAGACTGCGATTCGCCAGTCCGACCTCTGTAAAGATTCGCAGATCTACGTGCAAAATGACATCCTGCAACCCACGATTTCCATCGTCTGCAAGCAGGTCAAAAAAGATGATCTGGATAACCTGGCCAAGCTGATCCATGGCGAGATGAAACGCATTGTCAAAGAAGGATTTGACAAAAAGCTGATCAAAGCCGTCATCAATTCCAAGGAGTTCTTTCTGCGGGAAGCTCAGATGCAGGGCTTTCCCAAGGGGCTTTTTTACAATCTGCATGTCCTGGGCACCTGGAATCACGGCGGAGACCCGCTGGATATACTCTGCTTTGAAGGCTATCTGAAGGAGCTGCGCAGGGGGCTCACGGAGCCGTATTTTGAGAACCTGCTGGAAGCTTTTTGCCTGAAAAACCACCATCAGAGTGAGATCCATTTTGAGCCGGTGCCTGGCTTGATTGCCCAGCAGGAAGCCGCGACCCGCAAAAAGCTGGATGAATATAAGAAAAGCCTGTCTCCCAAAGAGATCAAAGAGCTGATCAAGCACAATGAAGAACTCAAAGCCTGGCAGGAAGAGCCAGACAGCGAAGAAGATCTGCTCAAGATCCCGCTCCTAAGCCTCTCAGACGTCGATCCCAAAGCTCAGGAAATGCCCTGTGAAATGGAGACCGGCAAAGGCTATACCTTGCTGAAACACCCGGTTCAGACCAATGGCGTCGTGTATCTGAAGGTATTCTTTGACCTTGCCCACGCCACGCAGGAAGCCCTGCCCTGGCTGAAACTGTATAGCACACTGCTGAGTCAGATCAATAGCGAAAATTACAGCTATGCTGAGCTCGGAAACGAGATTCGCAATCATACCGGCGGCATCCAGGTCAATCTGGACATCCTAAGTAGCTACCAGGACCCGGATGAGATCCTGCCCAAGCTGATCCTGACCGGCAAAGCGATCTCTTCCAAGATGCCGAACTTGATGGATCTGGCGGCGGAATTTGCCCTGCGGCCGATCTTTGACGATCCCAAGCGCATCAAAGGTCTGATCCGCGAGATCAAAGCCAATATGGAAGAATTTGTGATCTCCAGAGGCGTGAATGTGGCCATCAACCGTATGTTCTGCCCCTTCTCACAATTGCACGCTTTGAAGGACAAGGTGGCGGGGCTGGACTATCTGCAGTTTCTCACGGAATTGGAAGCCCATCTGGATCAGGATATAGATAAGATCATCGGAGAGCTCAAGTGGGTGCAGACTCACTTCTTCAACCTTCGCAAATCCGTGATCAGCATCACCGCCAATCCGGGTATGCTGCCCAAGCTGACAGGGGGACTGAATGCACTTCTGAGTAAGTTTACCAATGAAGATTATCAGCCTGTGGAGCAAGTATTTGAAACCGAGGTTATCAACGAAGGCATCGCCGCTCCGGTCAAGATCCAATATGTGATCAAGGGTGGGAACTTCTTCCGCAAAGGCTATTCCTATTCAGGGAAGCTGCGGGTGCTCTCAAATATCCTCTCCAATGAATTCCTCTACAAAGAGTTGCGCGTGAAAGGCGGAGCTTATGGCGGTGGAGCGGGATTTGGCCTGGATGGATATCAGTTCTTCTATTCCTATCGGGATCCCAATCTGCGTGAGAGCCTGGATGTATATGACCGGGTGCCGGAGTTTGTCCGCAGTTTTGACTGCTCCAAGCGTGAGATGGATAAATACATCCTGGGCGACATTTCCCAGCTGGATTATCCCAAAACGCCGGAAGCAATGGGGCTCCAGGCGACCCTGGACTATATCACGGGATTCACCCAGGCTGACCGTCAGCAGATCCGTGACGAAGTGCTGGCCACTGAAGCCCGGGATCTGAGGATCTATGCCGATATGATCCAGGCTGTCCTGGATGAAAATAACTATGCAATCTTTGGAAACGAGGCCAAGATCAAGGCGGCTGCGGATCTCTTCGATGTGATCACACCCGTATTTAAGAAGTGAGACAAAAAGATAAAAAGAGACGGAAAAACTATACCGACAGGCTGAAAAACATCCGCCTGCCGGACCTTGATGTCCTGGACGATACCCGGGAATCAGCAGAATACAAAACTGCTCGCACTGCCGAAAAGAGTCATCACAAGTATAAGATCGGGATGAAGCTGGTGCGGGGGCGCGTGGTGGAGGTGATGAGCAATTATCAGTGCCGCGTGCTGGTGGATGGGGAACGCCTGCTGGCCTCGGTCGGAGGACGCCTGAAACAGTTTCTTTATGAATCCAGCGGCCTGATGGCTGTGGGGGATTATGTGGAGCTGGATACCGCTCCCGCGCCTGACTATCGCATCGAAAACGTGCTTCCCCGCAAAAACAGCCTCAAGCGCTACACCGGCGGAGGCTTTCAAAAAGAGATCCTGCTGGCCGCAAATTTGGATCAACTCGTGATCACCAGCTCCTGGCGCATGCCGATGTTTAAGGCAGGCTTGATCGATCGTTATCTGATCATGGCCGCATTGCACAAGATATCACCCCTGATCGTGGTGAATAAGACAGATCTCTGTGAGGATTTTGATGAGCTGGAACAAAGCGTTGCCTATTACCGCGAATCCGGCTTCAAGGTGATCCTGAGCTCCACCGTCACGGGTGAGGGCATGGATGAGCTTCGATCCGAGCTGAAGGGCAAAGATTCCGTCTTTTCCGGGCATTCGGGAGCTGGGAAGAGCTCTTTGATCAACTACCTGGAGCCGGGGCTGGAGCTCTTGACCCAGGAAGTGAGCGATTTCAACGAAAAGGGCAGGCATACCACCACTCAGGCTATCCTGTTGCCCTGGTCTTTTGGCGGCCACCTGGTGGACACTCCGGGGATCAAGACGATCAATTTGCATCGGGAAGATGCCGATCACGTGCCCAAGCTCTTCCCGGGCTTTGACCGCTGGTATCCGTATTGCCGCTTTCGCGATTGCAGACACATGGCCGAGCAGGACTGTGCGGTGATTGACGCTATGGAATCCGGAAGCCTGGACCCCCTGCGCTATGAATCCTACCTTTGGATAATGGAAAACTTATGAGAGATTTTGCCGTATACATCAACCCCGCTTTTGCCGATATGGAAAGCATCTTCAAGCTGTTGCTGCTTATCCGCGAGGAGGACCGCGAGCTTTCCCAAAAGGAGCGGGATCTGCACTTTTATGGAGATATCACCCAACAAGACGTGCTTCGGGATCCGGTCGAAGTGGTGGATTTTGACCATGGCGGTCCTGCTCGGATAGATTGCATCCTCGTCTTTGGCGGCGATGGCACGATCCTGAAGGCCAAAGAGCTGGCCATCAAGACAAATGCGCCGATACTGGGGATCAATCTCGGCTATCTGGGCTTCCTTTCCGAAAGCACCTTGCCGGAGATCAGCGCTTCCATCCGGGGCCTGGTGGCAGGGAAATACAAGATCCTTTCCCGCATGATGATACATTGCACCTTGAGGCGCGCCCGTCAGCAGATCTTGCAAGCAGATGCGCTCAATGATGCCGTGATCTACAAGGGAGAAAATCCCGGCCTGATCAAGGTCCGGATCTCTGCCGGGGGCCGCTATGTCTTTGATGCCAGATGCGATGGCATGATCGTCAGCACGCCTACGGGATCGACCGCATATTCCCTCTCTGCCGGGGGACCGATCCTGGCTCCGCAAATGAAGGCTATGGTGCTCAGCCCTCTGAATCCGCACATCCTTTCATTGCGCCCGATGGTTTTCCCCGCCGAGGAGAAGCTGAGCATGAAGATCCACAGTCTGTCCCAAAAGGCCTGGTTGCAGATCGATGGGCAAAACCTTTCGCCCCTTGAAGATGGGGATGAGATCCGCATCACCGCCTCGCAACAGCAGGTGAAGTTTATCAAGCTATCCAAGCGCACATTCTATCGGATTTTGCGCAACAAAATGCACCTGGGCAAGTGATGATACGCCAAATCTATATCAAAAACTACCTCTTAGTGCCCGAGCTGCGGCTTTCTTTTTCTGATGGGCTCACCGTCATCACCGGTGAAACCGGAGCGGGAAAGTCCATCCTGGTGGGCTCCATCGGCTTGATCTTTGGAGAGACTGCGGCCGGATTGGAAGCTTGGGATCCCGCCCAGCCAATCTATCTGGAAGCGGTATTCAGCCCCTCCGAGGATGCCGAGCTGGAGAGCTACCTAACCCAGATCAATGCAGAGCCCGGGGCGGATCTGATCCTGGCCCGGGAGATATCCGTGGGCGGAAAATCCGCTTACTACATCGGCGGACGCAGAGTGGCTGCTGCTGTGATGAAGGGGCTGAAGGGTCTCTTGATCGACTTTCACCACCAGCGGGATCAGCAGAAACTGCTCTCCGGTGCTTATCAATTGGAGATCCTGGATCGCTATGCTGAGACGCGCAAGCTGCGGGAAGATTTTGCCCGACAGTTTCGCGAGATCAAAAGCCAGAGGCAGCAACTGGAAGAAATGCTGCGCCGGCAGGAGGAGCGAAAGCAGCGCCTGGAACTCTATCGCTACCAACACGATGAGCTGCTGAAAGCTGATCTGAAGACCGGTGAAGACGCTGCCCTGCAAAAGGAATATGAGCTGCTCACACACAGCAATCAGATCATGGATATCAGCCAGGGGATGAATCAGGAACTCTTTGAGAATGAGGACAGCATCTTTGACCGTCTGGTGCATTACAATGCCCAGTTGCAGAGCTTCCGGGAGCTTAATACCGATCTGGAGAACGCCACACAGTCAATGATCGAAGCGGTTCAGGCTCTGCAATCATGCTCCGAGTCCCTTTCCGGCATCCTGGACTGCATTTCCTTCAATCCCGCCCGTCTTGCCGAAGTGGAAGCGAGACTGGACATCATCAATGCACTTTTACACAAACACAAGGCCAAGACTGTTGACGATTTGCAACAGCTTTTTAAACTCCGTGAAAAGGAGCTGATGGATGCTGAGGACTTTGCCGAAGAAATCAAGGAGGCCAGACGGGGACTGTCTTCAGGCATCATCGATCTACAGAAGAAAGCAGATCAGCTCAGCCAGAAACGCCGTCTTGCAGCCACTAATCTGGCCAAGGAATTGCGCAGCAGCATTCGCCGACTGGCTCTCAAGGATGCAGATCTTGAAATTGCTATTGACAAAAAACGGCAAGCTCAGATAGATCAGTCTGATCCGCTTTCTGTTTATACGGAAAGTGGTCAGGATAGTGTGGAATTTCGCTTTTCTGCCAATCCGGGAAGCAGCATGA
>CAZWUD010000077.1:0-7034 GCA_964637055.1 uncultured Candidatus Cloacimonadota bacterium | reverse complement strand
GAGATATCGATCCCCAGAGCATCCCTTTCAGCTTCTCTGATTTCTATCAGAGCAATGAAGCTTATCCGGCACAAACGGCCGAGCTTAGCGAACCTTTTATCATCAGGGATTACCGGGGTATCACGGTCAGATTTAAACCCTTCGTATACTATCCCGAAACGGGTATCACCAGAGTCTACACCAGGATAAGCGTGGAAGTCTCTGAAAACGGCGTGGACATGACCAATGCTCTCAGCACGGCCAAGACCAGCTACGCCCCGGAATTTGCCGGCATCTACCGGAATATGTTTCTAAACTTCTCAGAAGCCAAATATCCCAGCCTCGACGAAGAAGGCCGCATCCTGGTCATCAAGAACTCTATGTTTGATGATGCCATCCAGGACTATGTGGATTGGAAGCGGCAGATGGGCTATGATGTGAGCGTTGTGGATGTCACGGTAGCCGGACCCGGTGCTAGCCAGATCAAATCTTATATTCAGGCCCAATACAATCAAAACGACGGGCTGATGTTTGTGCAGATCATGGGCGATGCCCCGCAAGTGCCCTCTCTTTCCTTCGGTGGTGGTGGCAGTGACCCTTCTTATGCTTTGCTGGCCGGAAATGACAGCTATCCCGATATCTACGTGGGACGCTTCTCTGCCCAAACCGTCTCCGAGATGCAAACCCAGGTTCAGAGAACCGTACATTATGAGCGCGACCTCCAAAACGACGCAGACTGGCTGCAAAAGGCCATGGGCATCGCTTCAAATGAAGGTGGTGGATATAACGGCGATATGGGCGAAAGTGATCAAGAGCACATGGAAAACATCCGTACTGATCTTTTAAATTACGGCTACACAACTGTGGATCAAATGTATCAAAGCCAGGGGGCCACCGCCAGCAATGTAGCTGCCAATGTGAATGCCGGCCGTGGATTTATCAACTACGTAGGCCACGGATCGAACACCTCCTGGGTAACCACAGGGTTTAACAACACAAACGTCGACAACCTGGTCAATGATTTTGAGCTGCCCTTCATCGTCTCAGTGGCATGTGTGAACGGCAATTTTGTCAGCAGGACTTGCTTTGCCGAAGCATGGCTGAGAGCCACAAACAACGGTAACCCCACCGGCGCAATCGCCATGTATGCCTCCACAGTGAATCAGGGCTGGAACCCGCCTATGCGGGGGCAGGATGAGGTTACTGACCTGCTTGTAGCCGATGCAAAGCACACAATCGGGGGACTTTTTTTCAACGGATCTTCCAAAATGATCGAGGTCTATGGCACGTCCGGAGCTGATGAATACAAAAATTGGCACATTTTTGGAGATGCCTCTCTCCTCGCCAGAACCACGACGCCGATTGATATGACGGCCAGCTACAATCCGATTTTGCTTTTGGGCATGAACTCCCTGACGGTAGAGACGGAAGCCGATGCCATGCTCACTTTGAGTAGTGAAGGTGTGATCTACGGCAGAGCGACAGCCGATGCAGCAGGTAATGCAGAGATCACGCTGGATATCCAGCCGATCGAGCCCATGAATCTGACCCTTACAATCACGGCTCGCAATAGAGTCACTCACCTGGGCCAGGTGGAAGTGCTTCCTGCAGATGGCCCCTACCTTTTTCTTACAGATGTTCAGGTCACTGATGACAACAACTCCGTGGTGGAGTTTGACGAAATCGTGACAATCCACTTTGATTTGGAAAACGTCGGTAACGATCCTGCTGAAGGAATCCTGGCAGCCATCATCTCTGCTGATCCCTATATCTCAGTGATCGGCGAACCGGAATTGATCGATGACATTGCAGCCAACGGCACAGGATCCACCGTAGTGGGAATCGACGTCCAGATCTCGGACTTTGTCCCGGATCAATACACTGCAGCCTACACCATTGAATTGACAGTGGATGGTGGCGAAGTATTTTCCTATGAGCGTAATCTCACCATCAATGCTCCCTCTATCGAATGGGGCAATATATCAATAGACGATCCTGAAGGCAATCAAAACGGCCGCATCGATCCGGGTGAGAGCTTTTTGCTCAGCGTGCCATTTGAAAACAATGGCCATGCCGACGCCCCCGCCATTCAGACTACACTGATCATCAATGGCGGACAGACCCTGATCACCCCCATTTTAAATAACTTTGATTCTCTTTTTATGGGTGAAGAGGCCACGGCTATGTTTAACGTGACTCTCTCATCTCAGGTCAACCCGGGATCCACGATCCAGATCATGACCCTGGCCACCTATGGTGGATACACCGAAACCAGGATTTATAACATAGTCGTCGGCATCATGGTTGACGGCTTTGAAAATGGCTTTGGTGACTTCCCGTGGACTTTCACCGGCGGTTCCTGGACCCTGGATGCTGAAAGCTATCGCGGTTCCTTCTCTGCCAAATCTGCCAACATCTCTCACAATCAAAGCACGGTGATGAGCGTTACGATGAGCAACCCGGCCGATGGTATCATTTCATTCTGGAAAAAGCTCTCTACTGAAGAGAATAACGACTACCTGAAATTTTACATCAACGGTATGCTCAAAAACCAGTGGAGCGGAATAAGCGATTGGACCCAGGTCAGCTACATGGTAGCCAGCGGCACAAACACCTACCGCTGGGAATATATCAAAGATGGCTCTGTATCCAATGGCAGTGATTGCGTGTGGATAGATGAGGTGGTATTCCCCGCCGAGACAATCGACATAGGAACACCCGTCTTCACAGTTGATCAGACAAACCTTGATTTTGGCAATGTCACAGTTGGAGAGCAAAGCGTGCTGCCGATAGTTATCTCAAATGCCGGTGACGCTCCAATGCTTGGAACTATTCAGGTGCCTCAGCCCTATACCCTTGATCCTGATGCTGACGACTTTGTCAGAAACCTGCCCTACGTTCTTGCAGCTGGAGAAAGCCTGGATCTCAACATCGGCTTCCGCCCCGACGAAGAGGGCGTTTACGCAGCCTATATGATCATCAGCTCTGATGATCCCAATGCTGCTTCTACCAACGTCAATTTGTTTGGCTCAGCCACTCCGGTCGGTGATGAAGACTTGGTGAATCCGGTGATTACGGAGCTGAAGGGTAACTACCCCAATCCGTTCAACCCGGTCACCACTATCCGCTTCTCGCTCAAAGAAAAAAGCCCGGTCAGTGTCCATATTTACAATGTCCTGGGGCAAAGAGTCAAGACTCTGGTCTCCAGGGATCTTGAAGCCGGTTTCCATGATTATACTTGGAATGGTGATGATTCAAGAGGACGTCCGGTTGCCAGTGGAATCTACTTCTACAAGATGCAAGCCGGCAAATACTCCGACACCAGGAAAATGATCCTAATGAAATAATCAATACAGATATGCAAAACCCCGGGCTTGTTCCGGGGTTTTCTTTTTGCCCGTCCATTTTGAGTAACCAGACTGTCTATTTCCTCTCATATCCTTTGATAGCAAAGCTTTGCTCTATCAAACTCCCTGTCCAAACACACTGGATGTTGCACCTTTTCCGCACTCAATCCTTGATGCCCCCCGCCGGGATCTTGCCTGATCAGTTTTGTCAATCTAAACCAGGCTTCAAGCCCCGATTCTCGCCTGAGCAGAGCATGATCGTGAGATGAACCTGACTGCAAATCTACTTTTGCTATTGAGCACGGCATCTTGAGTCAGTGCTCAGCCACTCAATTGATATGCAAGAGGTGACGCTGGTGCCAGTGAATGTGTAATGAGCTGCCAGGTGGCTATGAAGCCTCCCTGGTAATCTTGAAATTGGCTTCAGCCTTCAGGTCTTGCCTTCCGGTATAAGGCTCGGTGCTTCGTGCCAGAACAGGCAGCTTATTGAATGGTGGGATTTCTGAGCAAATAGAAAAGCCGCTCACAAGGAGCGGCTTTTGATCTAAAAGGAGGATCTGATCAGTAACCGGTGGTCTGTTGCACCAGTCTATTAAGGGTTGCAATCCGGCTGTTGATATCATTCAGACTTTCAGGCTCAATGGTCAAAGAACGGGCAGTAGTGAGCTGTTGCACTGCGCTACGGAAATGGCTGTTAGCTGCATTTCTGGCAGTGTCACGTTCCTTGGAGAGTGCAGTGGCCTGGCGTCCGACAGCATCTGCTGCACGCTTTTCAAGATCCACAAAGCGGTTGTATTGATCTGTGCCACGTGATTGGCTGACAGTGGCCAAAATCACATAAGGCTGATACAGGCTGGGATCTTTCTGGATAGTCAGGTTAGCATTCTTTTCGGCTTCAGCATAGTCGTTTTGAGCAAGGTTGATGCTGGCCAGATTCAGGTATGCCATGGGGTTGTCCACGTCGATTTCGATCAAGCGGTTCATGGCATTGACAGCTTTTGCAAAGCTGGCGGCTTTCACTTCAGGATCAGTGGCTTCTGAGGCTTGGCTGCGATAGAGGCTCACCACGTTCAAATATGCCTGCACGTTATTGGGGTTATTTTGAATCAGCCCTTCATAGCGTGCGATAGCTTGATCCATGCGGCCGCTGCGTTGGTAGGAAACAGCCAGACGTCTTGAGATCAAATCGTTTTCAGGGTAGATGTCGTAAGCCTGTTCCAAATAGGGAATGGCTTCTTCGTAGCGTTCCTGACCGTAAAGCAGAAATGCCAGCCGTGTTTTGACCAGAGCGTTATCTTCATCGATCAAGAGGGCGTTTTCAAAGGACTCTTTGGCTTTTTCCATTTTGTCGGCCTCAGCATACAAGTTTCCGATAGCCAGCCACAATCCAGCATCTTCGTTGATCGCGGCGATTCTCTCCATCACGCTGATACGCTTGAGGTTTTCACCGGTTGCCTCAAACATCTCATTCATCAAGACCAGGGTCTGATAGTGGGTTTCATTCAGCTCAAGAGATTTGTAAAAGTTTTCTTCAGCAAGACCATAGCGCTCGGTCCGGTAATAGGTGGCACCGAGGTAATAATATGCTTCTGCTTTTTCGGGATCGAGCCCGATGGTGATCTTCAGCTGTCTTTCGGCCTCTTGATAGTTGCCTGCAGCATAAAAGTTTGTGGCAAAGTTGAAGAGCTTATCAACTTCGTTTGAGATAAATCTGTCCAGCTCTCCCATCAGGGATTTATTCATAGCTGCCCAGCGCTCTTCTTTCATATTGGGAACGTTAAAATTCACCTGGCCCAATTCTTTTGTGCGGGCACTATAAAACTTCATCGCAATGGCATAAAGTGCCTGGCTGTGAGACGAGATATTGCCGGTGATGAGCACTTGGGCACCGAGCTCTTCGGCTACTTCTTGCATTTCTTCCAAAACCATGTCATCAACGTCTCTGATGGCAAATTCTGCGAAATCCTTTTCTACGATTTCCATATCCATCAGCTCGTATTTGGGGTAGCCTGAAAATACATATTCCAAGTCACGAACTTCGAGGATTTTGCGGATGTTTCTACTTCTGGCATCCATGGTTTTCAGAGGCAAAATGGCCACTTTGGTGGGAATTCCCGTAAATTCTTCAACCGGTTCTGTAACTTTTGGCAGGCCGGTATTTACGGAACAAGCTGAAATCAACAGCAAAGCTATCATGGCTATCAGCAACAATCTGTTCATTAGATCCTCCAGGGTCTGATTATCATTTTTATATTTCTCAACAAGATTTTGGAATTGCTCTATCTGTCAAGAAAAAGCTTTGAAGCTCTACTATCTGACAGCTTTTGAGCACTTCGCTAAAGCTAATTTGTGGAGTCTATTCCGGGTTAGGCTTTATAGACAATATGGAGCCTGAATGCAGATTCACTATCTCGCCTCTGCTTTTGCGAATGATCAGAGCTCCCTGCAGGTCGATGCCCAGGATTTCTGCCTCAAAAGGATCAGTCCCCACATCTAAAGTCGCCATACAATAACGGCCAAAAAGGTTCTCATTGCAATAAGTGATGTAGCTGATGCTGTGGGACAATTGCTTTTGTTGACTTTCCACCGCTGCGATCAAGCTGTAGCAGAGCTGCTCATTTGAGATCGGGCAGTCGAGGATTTCTCCCAGACTGATTGCCCCAAATTTGCCCAATTCCGAGTCAATCGCGTTATTTGTGTTGATCCCGACTCCGATGGTGTAGCGTCCGGGAAAATGCTTGCAAAGAACGCCGCCCAGCTTTTTCCCATCATAAATGATATCGTTTGTCCACTTGATTTGCAGCTTGTCTGCCAGCGGGGCAAACATGTGTATCAATTCACGATGCATACAGTAGCCCGCAAATAGTGAAAAAGAAGGCACAAACTGCGGATAGATGATGTCAAAAGTGAACCACAAACCTCCTGGGGGCGACAGCCATGCTTTGTCTGATCTGCCCACACCTTCGCCCTGGGTGTCTGCGCGTACGCACAAGTACCCATTGGTGTATTCTTGCAGTCTTTTATACTCCAGCATCGTGCTGTCGAGTTTATCATAGAAAAAATAGGACCTTTCTTTCATGTTTCGATCATCATAGCATCGCCATAGCTAAAAAAGCGATAGCGCAAGGCAAGAGCCTCTGCATACGCCTCCTTGGTAAATTCATAGCCAGCGAAAGCCGACACCATCATCAGCAGACTTGATTCTGGCAGATGAAAATTTGTGATCATGGCATCAGGGACTCCGAAGCTATATCCTGGAAAGATAAAGATGTCTGTCCAGCGATTCCCGTCAAGCAGTTTTTTGCCATCCCAGAAGGATTCTAAGGCTCGAACGGAGGTTGTGCCGACCGCAATAACCCGGCGACCCTCTTGTTTAGCCTTGTTTACCGCCTCTGCAGTGCTTGTGGAAATTTCTACACACTCACTGTGCATTACGTGATCTTTGATCCTTTCAACCTTCACCGGGCGAAAAGTTCCGATCCCCACATGTAAGGTTAACTCAGTGAAGAGAACGCCTCTTTCTTTGAGACTTGAGATCAGTTTTGGAGTGAAATGCAAGCCCGCTGTCGGGGCCGCCACTGATCCTCTTTGACTGGCATACACCGTCTGATAGCGACTGCGATCCGTCTCCTCATCCGGTCTGGAAATGTATGGCGGAAGCGGAATGTGCCCGATGCGCTCAATCTCTGTCCAAAAGTCACCCGTGCA
>CAZWUD010000076.1:0-7036 GCA_964637055.1 uncultured Candidatus Cloacimonadota bacterium | reverse complement strand
ATGATTATGACCTCGTGATCACTATGGTGCGCATCGGAGAGATCGGACCTTTTGAATTGGCTAAAAGAGTCAAAGAGCAGCATCCGGGAATGACGGTACTTTTGCTGCTGAACGTGGCATCGGACTATGTGATCTGGGAAAATCATCCCGAAGAACGCCGGTACATCGATGACGTCTTTCTCTGGAACGGTGATACCAAGCTGTTTCTGGCCATGGTGAAATACGTTGAAGACGCCATGAATGTGGAATTTGACACCACCAATGGCTTGGTGCGTGTGATACTCCTGGTGGAGGATTCAGCGCATTATTATTCGATGTTTTTACCCTCCCTATATTCAGTGATTATGAGACAGACCCAAAGGCTGATCGAGGAGGAGCTGCGCGAGATAGACAAGCATCTGCGCATGCGCATCCGCCCCAAGGTGCTGATGGCGCATGACTTTGAGGAGGCCATAGCGCTCTATGAAAAGTATCAGGACTACATGCTCTGTGTGATCTCAGACGTCCGCTATAAGGTAAATGGCGAGGTCGATCCCCGTGCCGGTTTCAAATTGATCAAGCATATACTCTCCCAAGATCCCGATCTGCCGATGATATTGCAATCCTCAGAGGATGAAAACGAAGCTCCTGCCAATGATATGGGCGTGCATTTTTTGAACAAAAACTCAAAGCGTCTTTTCAAAGACCTGCGTAAATACATGGTTTTCAATCTCGGTTTTGGCAATTTCATCTTTCGCAATTCTGAGGGAGAGATATTGGGTGAAGCGGCAAATATAGCTGAATTT
Source organism: uncultured Candidatus Cloacimonadota bacterium (assembly GCA_964637055.1). Lineage (GTDB taxonomy): Bacteria > Cloacimonadota > Cloacimonadia > Cloacimonadales > Cloacimonadaceae > UBA5456. Next base: position 6,251 of record CAZWUD010000076.1, on the reverse strand, counting down.
GAAGAAAAGATCCTGAAAATCCCGGTGGAATCACTCGAATTTCACAGTCGGTTCAATCACTTTTCAACCTGGCTGATTGCCCACGGTGAAGTGCAGATTGCCAAAAAGATTCGCCCCATGAAGCTCGATGACTTTGATTCCAGGGATGATCTACGCCTCTTTTTGCATCAGATTTTCCGCAGCGTTCGCACCGAAAAAAACCGGGGCAAGATCATCAATTTTGATGCAGCATCGCTTTCCGAGGTAAACCAGGTGATCCGGCTCTCTGAGGGCTCTCTGGGCGGCAAAGGTCGGGGGCTGGCTTTTCTCAATGCCCTGCTTTGCACCATGGATTATGAAAAGAAATTTGAAAATACCGCAATCTCACTTCCCTCCACAGCCATCATCGGAACCAATGAGTTTGATCAGTTTGTGGAGCAGAATCAGATCCTGGATAAGGTGCAGGGGAAAAGTGATGCTGAGATCGATTCCATCTTCCTCGCAGCCAAACTTTCCGAGGACCTGATCAAGCGTCTCAAGATCTATCTGGATCATGTGAGTTATCCCATAGCGGTGAGATCCTCCAGTTTGCTGGAAGATTCTCAAGCCCAGCCTCTTGCAGGGGTTTATCGCACCTTTATGCTGCCCAATAATCATCCTCAAACAAAGCGCCGGTTGCAGCAGCTTACCAGTGCCATCAAGCTGGTCTTTGCTTCGGTTTATATTTCTGATGCACGCCAGTTTTTGGATTCTCTGAATTTTAAAGCGGAAGAAGAGAAGATGGCGGTGATCATCCAGGAGATGGTGGGCTCCCTGAAGGGGGATCACTATTATCCCCACATATCTGGGGTGGCTCAGTCTTACAATTTTTACCCCACTCTGCGCATGCAGCAAAGCGATGGCATTGCCAATATCGTTTTGGGACTGGGAAGATCCGTGGTGGAAGGCAAGCTGAATCATCGCTTCTGTCCCAAGTATGCCGAGATCGATATCCTGACTCCCCAAGAGCTGATGCGCAATTCTCAGAAGGAATTCTTTGCGCTGAACCTGGCCAATAACGATTTTGACCTCACCAAAGGCGAAGAAATCACGCTATCCAAACTGACCTTAAACGATGCGCAAAAGCACGGCACACTGCGCTATCTGGCCTCAGTCTGGGATTATGAGGACGATCGCCTCACAGATATTTACCAGGAAAAAGGCCTCAAAGTGCTCACCTTTTCCAGTATACTAAAATACCACTATTTTCCTCTGGCTAAGATCCTGGAAGAGCTCCTGCAAATCGGCGAGATTGCCCTGGGTATCCCGGTTGAGATAGAATTTGCCGTGAATCTGGATATTGAGAAGAGCGTGGTCGATAAACCCACATTCTACATCCTGCAGATAAGGCCGCTTTCCGTGAACAGCGCTGCCTACACTATCAATCCTGCACTGCTGGATAAAGAGCAGCTCTTGATGTATACCGAACATGGCATGGGTAATGGCGTGATCGAAGAGCTATCTGACGTCATCTATCTGGATCCCGCCTGCTTTGATAAAACCATGACCCACAAGATGCAGATGGAGATTGAGAGGCTTAACAAGAAAATGACGGAGTTGGGGAGGCAATACATCCTGATCGGCCCCGGAAGATGGGGTTCCCGAGACAGATTTTTGGGCATCCCGGTGCGCTGGCCTCAGATCGATCATGCCAGGGTCATCTTGGAGACAGGGCTAAAGGATTTCATCGTGGAAGCCAGTCAGGGAACCCACTTTTTTCACAATCTGATAGCCATGGATGTGGGGTATTTCACCATCCCTTATGGATCCGACACGGACTTTGTGGATATGGACTGGCTCTCCTCACAAAAAGCCAGTGAGCGGGGAGATTACTTTGTGCATGTGAAATTTGACCATCCGCTGATAGTGAGGATGGAGGGCAGGACAGGTTTGGCGGTGATTCACAAATAAAGCCAATCCGCTTTGTCTGGATCCTGCAAAAAGTCCTTGACGTAAAGCAATATCCCATAAAGATACAACCAGACTTATCTTTATGACACAAAATACTGTTTGGAGCATAAAAATGAACAAGTTACCCAGCATGATGGATGTGGATCTAAGGGGCAAGATCGTGCTTGTCCGGATGGATCACAACGTGGTGAAGAAAGGCAAGATCAAGGATCCGATGCGCATTGATGCCACGATCCCGACCTTGGTTCATATCTACAAAAAGGGCGGACTGCCCATACTCATGAGTCATGTGGGGCGTCCATTTGATAAGAAAACCAGGAAGATCAATATCTCGGAATTTGAATCTGTGGAGCCGATCGTGGATTATCTGTCTGCCAGGCTGGAGCTGAGGGGTCTGGCTCCCGAGCTGAGCCCCGGGGATGGCTATGGCATCGCGGATCTGAGCCCCCTGAAGGGCGCTGTGGCAGAGCTCAAAGCCGGCCATTGTGACTTCATCTATCTGCCCAATACACGCTGGTTCAAGGGTGAAGAGACCAAAGATGAAGCCTCGGACGCTTTTGCCTGGGCTCTGGCAGAATATGCAGATCTGTATATCAACGACGCTTTCGGTAGCTGGCAGCCTCATGCCAGTACATATAATATCACTCAGTACTTGCCCTCATACGCCGGACTCCTGATGCAAAAGGAGCTGCGTAACCTGGAGAAGATCTTTGAGCCCAGGCGTCCCCTGGTGGCGGTGGTGGCCGGCAGCAAGTTTGACACCAAAATAGGGCCGCTTTCCGCTTTGATCGAGAATGCCGACCATCTGGTCTTGGGTGGCGTGATCTACAACGCCTATCTGGCTGCAAAATATGGCCTCAATATCGCGGGGCTGACCCCGGAGGATGTGCAGGCTGCACAGCGCTTTATCGACGAAAGCGGAGAGCATATCTCCAAGGTGGTGGAGTTGCCTCATGTGGTGCTCACCAGCAGCATCGACGAGCGCACTGAGGACAATTGGGACATCTACAAAATCGCTGATCTGATGAAATGGGATCAGGACCAGCCCATAGGCTATGTGCTGGACGCAGCCCCGGAATCTTTTGAGCTGCCCGAAGTCAAAAAGATCTTTATGGAAGCAGGCACCATCTTTGTGAATGCCGTGATGGGCTACACCACCCTTTTCCCGGAAGGCAGCATGGCGCTGTACAGTCTGATCAATGAAAACGGCATGGCTGAGAAGCTCTTTGGCGGCGGAGATACGATTCAGGATTTTGGCGTCTATCTGCCGGGGATCTTTGCCAGGGCAAAGAATGACCCTAAATACTACTTTTTCACCGGAGGCGGGGCTATTCTCTCTGCCATCGAAAACCGCTCACCCTATGGGATGAAACCAGTACAAGCTTTAATAAAAGAAAAATAAAAGGAGTTCAAAAGCGTGAAAACAAAAGAGCAATTGAACTTACGGAAGAGTTTTCCTCCACCCAAATGGAAGGATTGGAAACAAGTGGTGATCGATTCCCTGAAAGGGGCCGATTACGACAAAGCAATGAAGAGCAAGACCTATGAAGGGATCATGCTCGAACCCATCTATCGCAAGGAAGATATCCCGGATCTGGCTTTTGCCCAAAGCGAACCCGGCAAAGCACCATATCTGCGGGGTAACGACCCGGCGAAGCGCATGAAAGAAGGCTGGCATGTCTCCCAGGTTCAGACCGAGGCCAATCTCAAAGAGCTAAATGCCCGGCTCAAAGAGGAATTGATGCGCGGACTAACTATGGTCAATCTGCAGCTCCAGCATGATGACCAGCCGGAAGGGATCAGGATCAAAAACAAAAAAGATCTGCGGACAGCCCTTGATGGCATCGATCTGAAGGCAGCTCCGCTCTTTGTGCAGATGGATATGGATGATGAAGATATCTTTGCGATATTGGATGAGTATATGAACGATCAGGGGCAGCCGGTGCGTGATCTGACGGGGTGCCTGGGCTATGACCCGACCTCGGAATTTGCCCGCAAAGGCTATCTGAACATGCCGCTGGATGAGCTCTGGCAAAAGGTGGCGGACAGGGTGATCGTGAGGGCAAATCGGGCTCCCGGTCTGCGCGCTTTCATCATCGATGGCACAGTTTACGAAGCGGCCGGAGCATCTGCTTCTCAAGAGCTGGCAATGGTGCTTTCCACCGGTATCGGCTATATCCAGGGTCTGCTTTCTAGTGGCATGGATATCGATACCATCGCTCCGCTATTTGCCGTGAAACTCTCTCTGGGCTCAAATTTCTTTATGGAAATCGCCAAGCTTCGCGCTTTCCGGCTGATCTGGAGCGAAATGATCAAGGCCTTTGGCGGCAGTGAAGCTTCCCAAAAGGTGTGGATACACGCCAAGACCGCTGTTTCAAACAAAGCTACTTATGACCTCTATGTAAATATGCTGCGCACTACCACGGAAAGCTTTTCCGGAGTGATCGGCGGAGCGGATAGCATCCAGACCGATTCATTTGACCTGGTGCAGCGTGAAGAGAGCGTGCTCGGTCGTCGCATTGCCCGCAATCAGCAATTGATCCTCGCCGAAGAAGCGCACCTTGCCAAGGTGACAGATCCGGCCGGCGGTTGCTACTATGTGGAGAGCCTGACCGCTCAATTGGCCGAGATCGCCTGGCAGAAGATGCAGGAGATCGAAAAGGAAGGGGGCATGATACGCGCCCTGAAAGGCGGCAAGATTCACCAAATGCTGGCCGCTACAGCCCAGGCCAGGATAGATGCGGTTCACAAACGTCGCGATGTCTTTGTGGGTGTGAATATGTATGCCAATCCGGATGATCAGCCTGCGCCTCTGAGCCAGGTCAATCCTCCCTCTGCAGACAAAGCCGTGGTCAGTCTCGAAGCCGGAGCCTTGCCCAGGATCCGCGTGATGGCGGAGCTGGAAGAACTGCGGGGCCGGATTGCTCGCAAAGCGCCCAAGATCATGCTGCTGAATATCGGCACTGTGGCCGAATATAAAGCGCGGGCAGATTTTTCCAGCGGATTCTTCCAGGTGGGCGGATATCAGGTGATGGGTGAAGCATCTTTTGCCAATGCCCAGGAAGCCATAGCAGCCGCCAAAGTCTCCGATGCGGATGCCTTTTGCATCTGCAGCACGGACGGAAACTATGAAGAACTGGTGGAGCCGCTTTGCAGCGGTATCAAGCCCGGCATCATTATTCTGGCTGGATATCCCAAAGACAAGGTCGATGCTTACAGGGCAGCCGGCATTGATTTCTTTATCCACATACGCGCCAATGTCTATGAAGTGCTCAAAGAGCTGGCCGAAAAACTGGAGGTATTGTGATGAATCCTGATTTTACTAAATTGAACCCGAATTTCAAAGATCCTCAGCTGGGGGGTGATGGCAGCAAGACCGAGATCAAAGGAAGCTGGCAGACCAATGAGCAGATCAGTGTGAAGCCGATCTATCGCAAGGAAGATCTGGACGCTCTGGAGCATTTGGATTATCTTTCCGGCATCGCTCCCTATCTCAGAGGTCCCTATGGCAGCATGTATGTGCGCCGTCCCTGGACCATCCGGCAATACGCGGGATTTTCCACAGCGGAAGAATCCAACGCCTTTTATCGCCGCAATCTGGCCATGGGCCAAAAGGGGCTTTCCATAGCCTTTGACCTGGCCACTCACCGCGGCTACGATTCGGATCATCCCAGAGTGATGGGTGATGTGGGCAAAGCCGGTGTGGCAGTGGATAGCATCCTGGATATGAAGATTCTCTTTGATAAAATCCCGCTGGATGAGATGAGCGTGTCCATGACCATGAATGGCGCTGTGATCCCGATCATGGCCTTTTACATCGTGGCTGCCGAAGAGCAGGGCGTGAGCCCCGAACTGCTCAAAGGCACCATCCAAAACGACATTCTCAAAGAATATATGGTGCGCAATACCTATATCTATCCACCCGAAGCCTCAATGCGCCTCATTGCCGATATCTTCAGCTATACTTCGCGTAAGATGCCAAAATTTAACAGCATCAGCATCTCCGGGTATCACATGCATGAGGCCGGAGCCACAGCGGATCTGGAGATGGCATACACCCTGGCCGACGGTCTGGAATATGCCCGCACCGGCCTGGCGGCGGGAATCGATATCGATGTCTTTGCACCGCGTCTGTCCTTCTTCTGGGCAGAAGGCATGAATTACTTTATGGAAGTGGCCAAACTGCGCAGTGCCAGAATGCTTTGGGCCAAGATCATCAAGGATTTCAATCCCAAGAACCCAAAATCCATGGCGCTCAGGACCCACTCGCAGACCTCCGGCTGGAGTCTGACCGAGCAGGACCCCTATAACAACGTGGCGCG
>CAZWUD010000075.1:0-7074 GCA_964637055.1 uncultured Candidatus Cloacimonadota bacterium | reverse complement strand
CAATCTCGGCTATCTTCTTCTCATGCAGGGCTTCCTCCACCAGGATAAATTGAGAGATGTCATAAGCATCGACAAAGCGGTTTATATCGGCGATATTGTGCACGTCGAGGATGTCTAACCATTTATCATGCTCTTGATGCAGGGCAAAGACCTTTTTCGGAAGCACAAAGGGGCTTTGGACCTTCATCTGGGGGCCGGAGGGAAATCTCAGAATGAATCCGGGATCCTGATACGCGATGTCAAAGTCCGTGATAAAGCTCGTTCTGTCTGCCAGTGGACGGATAAAGAAGTCATAATACTTGCAGCAACGGTAGACGCTGGTGGTCTCACTGCAATTGCCCTTGATGTTCTTGAGCACGTCTTTGCGGTTCATGGTGTTAAAGATGTCGATTGCTTCGGAAGATTTGACCTCGATGCGCTCAATCGGCAGATCACTCTCAATGATCTGCAGCATTTCTTCTTTGAGGCGATTGCAATCCTCAGCGCTAAAAGAGGCGATGTTAAAGACTTCACAAAAGACACCGTCACCGATGGAGTGCTCAGCCACCAGGGAAGGACCGTCTCCAAAGAGATTGTGCAGCGCTTTGGCCATGACAAAGATGGCGGTATCCTGATAGATGCGGAGCCCTTCCGGGTGTTTGTTTGTGATGCAATTCACCAGTGTGTCGCCTTGAGGCAGATAATCTTCATTGACATATTTGGTGTGGTTTATTTTATAGCTCAAAATGAGGTTGCGGTCGATGTCTATGCTCTTCAAGAGCTGGGAGATCGGCCTTGCATTCTCTGTTTCGATAAGACTGTGTTTGTGCCCGTCTAATCTAATATCGATCTTCATTGTATATCCTTATTACATAATATATTTAGCCCTGAATATCCAGGCGCTTGATTCAGCACTTGCCCAGTATCTTTCAAGTCTGGACAAGATAAATTTCAAAGCATTATTCGTCAAGAACATTAGGAGAGAAAAATGTCGAAGCATAGTAGCCGAAAACAGAAAATAAAGAGAGAAGTCATAAACCATGTGGGCATTATCTTTGCCGCGGTCTTTTTTGCCATGGGCTATTCATGGTTTCTTTTGCCCTACAATATGGCGCCGGGAGGAGTGGGCGGCATATCCCAGATCTTGTACCGCTTCTTTGGCCTGCCCAATGGTGTGGGGATGCTGCTGATCAATATCCCGCTTTTTGTGATCAGCTTCATCTTTATCGGAAAGTCTTTTGGAAGCAAATCACTATATGGCATGTTTGTGAGTGCGGGCATGACAGATTTGCTCAGCTTTCCAGTGCTGGATAAGCTGGGTGTCCTGGCAAGGTTTGGGACAGATCTTGCCAAGTTCACGCATATTGTGGATGGACATAAGGTCTATGCCATGCTGCCCCCGGAAGAGATGTTTCTTTCGTCGATTGCCGGATCGGTGCTTTTGGGATTGGGACTGGGGATGATCTTCAGGTTCCGCGGATCCACCGGCGGCACAGACATCCCGGTGGCGTTGATCAAGCAAAAGGCAAATCTCTCGATCGGAACCGGATATTACATCGTGGAGTCCGGCATCATCCTGGCCGTTGCCCTTCTTTTAAAGCAGCCCAAGCTCTTGATCTGGGGCTATATAAACCTCTTTATCGCATCCAATATCACGGATCTTACTTCGGCTGGATTGTCTTACATCAAGGGCGTCTATATCATCTCAAATCACGTGGATGAGATTCGCGGGGTGATCTTTGACAAATTGCAGAGAGGGGTGACTTTGCTCCATGGAAAGAGCGGCTTTAATCAACGGGATATTAAAGTCATCTTTTGCGTGCTAAACCGTAGACAGGTACCTCAGCTCACGGACATGGTCAAAGAGATCGATCCGGAAGCCTTCATGGTTCTAACCGAGGTCTATGACGTGATGGGCTATGGCTTTAAGAGCCGCAGCCTAAATCTGGGGGACGAAAAGTAAGCATAAGCCCAAGAATACAAGCTTTTGCGAACGCTCAGTGGCTATGCTGCTGGGCGTTTTCTTTTTTCTGGATCAGGGTCCGTGCTGGCTGGCTCTTTTGGGGTGAGGTGCAATGGGGCGCAGAATGCCCATTAGTCAATGCTTTGGCCGATTGTCTCTTTCAGGATATCCCATTCCGCTTCGATATCCGATAGCATCTTTTGGGCTTCTGCTTTCGGGATTTTGTAAAAGGTATATTCCAGATCCCCGGCCATTTGACCCAAGATCTCAAAGTGCAAGTTTTGAGAAGTGCCTCGCAGTGAATGGAGGATTGCCTTTATCTCGCTATTGTCTTCATCTTTCATGGCTTGTTTGAGCGCTTCGATCTTCGGGGGAATACTGGATAGAGCCAGTTCCAAAAGGCTGTTTAAAGCACCCATATCTCCGGAGATATTTTTGAGCAGTACGTCTTTGTTAAAGTGTTTCATCTTTTCCTCCAGATTTGACTTTTCAAACTTTTGCTTTGATATTGAGAGGCTGGGCGAGAGGTACTTGATCAAAAGCTCCTGAAGAACTTGAGCATGCACCGGCTTGGTCAGAAAACCATTCATACCGGCTTGCAGGCAGCGGTTCTTTTCTTCGGGCATGACTCCGGCTGTGATGGCGATGATCGGTATTTCGGAAAATTTCCGGATCTCCCGACTGGCGGTGAGCCCATCCATATTTGGCATCTGAACATCCATCAAGATGATATCTGGCAGTCTTTTGCGGCATGTAGCTATGGCTTCCTCTCCATCATTTGCGGTGATGATCTCGGCTTGCGGGATCTGCCTGGGGATCATTTCTTGAAGCAAGGTCCTATTCAGGCTATTATCTTCGACGATCAGGATCAGCGGTTTCTCTTTAAAATATGTGGCTTTGATCGCGTGCTTAGCATGGTCTTCAAGTCTTTGAGGGCTAATGATCCCGGAATTTCCCACACTATGCAAAAAGCTATAGAAGCTGCTGAGTTTTAGCGGTTTTTCCATTAGATACAGTTTGGGGATGTCCTGGGAAACCTGATCCATCCGGGCAGTATCTGCAGCTTTGTGTGCCAGCAAAATGGGTGTCCGGGGCAAATGACTGCGGACAAGCTCACAGGCTTTGATCCCATCCAAATGCGGCTGACCGTAGTCAATTATGACCAGATCACAATCCGGATACTGCTCAAGGTGCTTTATCGCCTCAGCGGGGCTGGCAAAGTCATCCGCCTGAATCTGCCAGTATTCAAAGTGTCGCCTCATGATCTTCAGACAAGTCTGATGGTCGCATATAACCAAGACCCGATGGATCAAGTCACCAGGATTTTCAAAAGGCGTATCGTTATCAAGGATCGGGCAGGTGACCGCAAAGGAAAAGCTGGATCCCTCACCCAATTTGCTTTCAATCTCGATCTCTGATCCCATCTGACGGGCTAGCTTATTGGCGATTACCAACCCCAGGCCTGTACCGCCAAATTTACGAGTCAAAGAGGAGTCCACCTGGCTAAAAGCCCGAAAGAGCTTCTTTTGATTTTCCTGGGAAATTCCAATGCCTGTATCACGAACGCAGAATCTGAAGCTGGCGTGATCACTATCTTGCAGTAAGTAATCGACTTTGAGCTCCACCTCACCATGATCGGTGAATTTGACGGCATTTGCCAGCAAGTTGATCAGGATCTGATTCAGTCGCAAAGGATCCACCATCGCATAACGAGGCAGATCCATCGGGATATTGAGTATCAATTCCAAATCTTGTTCTGCTGCATTGATTTTCACAATGTCTGCCGCTTGTTCGATGAGCTCGAGCATATCCGTCTTGGAGGGGTTCATTGCCAGTTTTCCGGCTTCGATTTTGGAGAAGTCCAGGATATCACTGATGATGCCCATCAGGTTTTTGCTGGAGCTGATAATGTTTTGAGCATATTGTCTCTGGCTGTAGTCCAAATCTGAATCCAGCAACAAATTCGTGAATCCAATAATGCCGTTGAGAGGAGTCCTGATCTCGTGACTCATGTTGGCCATAAATTCACTTTTAGCCTTGCTGGCTTCTTCGGCTCTCTCTTTTTCGCGGATCATGCTTTGTTCCAATTCCCGTCGGTTATAGACGTTGATGATAAGCTGGCTAAAGAGCTCCAACATGCTCAATTCGGCCTCATACTCGGTCTGTGGATTGATTACAAAATCAAGCCCCACAAAGCCCATAAGTTCTTTTTCATTATTCATGGGCACGGTAATCGTGCTGATGAACTCTTGAGAGATCATCACTTCGCGCATTCCATCGTCCACAAGTATGTCCCTGTCTTTCGAAGCGATCGCTGCTTTGCCAGCCTGATGTCTCTTTACCCAATCTGATATATCTGAAATAGGACGGCTATTGATATAATCTGTGCGAGAGGGAATTGATTCCCTGCACCATTCGCTGACAATCTCATAAATGCCCTCATCCCATTTGTAACGATAGATGAAAGCCCTGTCTGCCTGATTAAAGTCTGCCAATTCTGCCAATGAGTCCTGCAATGAATGCTCCAGATCCTGGACTGGGAGCATGATGTATTGCATTGCCATAGCGCTGATGATTTGCTGCCGCGTGATATGTTTGTGCAGTTGCAGCTCGGTGTCAAATTTGTGCAGCACTTCTCCCAAAAGGTTGCCGATGACCTTGAAGTAGTTAACTTCCGCTGTACTAAAATGTCTTTTTTTGCCAATGCAGTCAAAGCCAAAATATCCCATTATCCGGGAGCCTCCCATAATCGGCACAATGAGTAAACTCTTAATATCGTAGATTTTCATGACTTGAAATTCTGCGATTGCCTCATCAGGAAGATCCTCTTTGTCTTCGGTATAGACATGATTTCCCTGTAAGATCTCGGCATGCCACCACGGTGTATCTGCAGATGGGTATTTTTTCTTCTTTGCTTTGCTGTGCGGGTTTTCCTTTGATGTCCATTCATTGATGTTGATCATGAGTTTGTAATCATCAGAATAGCGATATATATAAGCCCGTTCTATCCCAAAAAACTCTCCGACTCTGGCCAGGCTCTCGTCCAAGACAGTATCGATGTTATCTATGTGTGCCTTTACAAACGCAGTCGATATCTCACTTATCAGTTTTTGAAACTTATTTTGATGATGAAGAGTAGCCTGAGTTTTTTTCTGCACCGTTATGTCTCGAACCAAAAGCAGGGTCAGGTCACTGCTCAAGAGGCTGAGTCTGACCTCAAAATGTCTCTCTGCTCCCTCGACTTCCAATTGCAGATTCAGGCTTCTGGCCCTGCCCGTTTTACGGAGCTTAGCTGCTTTGCGGAAATAGGCTTCACTTTGATTCCGTGACATAAAGTCCTGGATATTGTTGTGCAGGGCTCGCGATAGAGGCTCTGGAGTGTTTGTGTCTTCAGCAGCCTTGATATCAGTGATGAAACCGTCATTTTCAACCACCAGGATTATATCCGGTATTGCACGGATCAGGGATTCTATATAAGAGTTTTTGTCAGAGAGCTCCCGCTCGGTTTTTTTTTGAGCGCTCACATCTCGGGAGATGCCATGTATCCCGCAGAATTTCCCTTCTTCATCTCGCCTAATGGAAACATGCAAAGCCAGATCGATCACATTTCCGTCTAGCATATAATGTTGCAATTCTACCAGTCTACTACGATTTTTATCTATATTGGGATCGGTTTCATTGGCAATCTCTTCGGTGAGGATCTGCTGCATTATTACCAGGGACTCGGGCGTAAATCTCTCAGCAAGAGGCATTTTTATATAATCTGACGGGCTGATCCCCATCATCTTTTTGATGGCGGGGTTGATATAGACGGTGTTAAGCTCGGAATCGGTCATGAAGATCACATCGCTGACATTTTCAGTGAGATAGCCTAACATCTGCTCGCTCTGTTCCCATTCTGACTGCACACCGATGTGATGGGTGATATCATAGAAGATGGTGGCAAAATATCCCTTTTCAGTAGATATGGCATGCACCCGATAGCTCTTACCGGTTGATTTTATCTTTTCATCAAACTGTTCGTTGCTACCGGTCCGGCTGATGCGTGTGCTGAGCGCAAGCCAATCATTCTCACTCTCAAATAGTTTTGGGAAGAGCTCGCGTGCTGTTTTGCCCTTGATGGCTTCTGGCTTCAAACCTGTGATCTGAGAAAAAAGGGAATTTACCTCCAAATAGCGAAAGTCCTGCGCCACTCCATCTTTACCCCACAGTATTTCATGATAGGCAAAAGCGACGTTTACCTGATCAAACAGGTCTTTGTAGAGCTGAGAGCTGATAGGCATAATTGTTTCCTTTATATTCTGGCCATTTTTCTCAAATCTTTTTCTGATGGCAAGAGTAATGGATAGACTAATCTGTGAGGCGACAATAAATGTCAAACACTTTCTTGCATTACTTTTCCTAATTTCATTATCACTGCATTGCTGCAACTTCGTCCCCGGATAATGCTCTGCTTGCGGGATGACCATGCGACAATGCTGCTTTTGTGGTCACAGAAATTCATGAGTCAGAGTCAGGAGTCACAAGCCCATTGATACATTCTCTGTAAAGGGGGAGACGTCTCTGGTATAGCTGCCACAATTCCGGTTCACTCATACCTTGTGTGATGGCAGAGGGTGTCTCTCTGATGCGTCGGTATAGAGTCTCCCAGGATGGGGACAGCCAGAGGACTCTCTCCTGTTTCAATAAGTCTCGGTTTTGAGAAGACTCCACGATGCCGCCACCGCAGGCAAGCACGCCCCTGAAACCTTGCTGAGAAAGAAGCCGGGATCCAAAGCTGTGACTTCGGATCCCGACAAGGATCTCGCTTTCACGCTCACGAAAAGCGTTCCAGCCATATTTATTCGTATATTCGGCTATGCTTTGCTCTTCTTGATTGACAAAGATCTCATCGGTATCCCAATATGGAATCCGCCACCCTTGTGCCAGTTTGCGGGCAAAGGTGCTTTTCCCAGCTCTGGTGAAGCCGATGATATAGAGCAGCATTTACAAGCGCGCGCTAACGTCCTTTTCCACTTTAGCGGCCAAAGTTTCGCACTGGGTAATCAGATCTTTGGCTTCAGTGAGGGTCCGGTTTTTGAAATCTTCATCCGTGACACCGGGGATGTTTATCAACACGTTAAAATTTGCCG
>CAZWUD010000074.1:0-7098 GCA_964637055.1 uncultured Candidatus Cloacimonadota bacterium | reverse complement strand
AAAGACCAGTCTGTAGTCCGCAGCATCGCTCAGATCGCAAAGGGTGACAGGCTGGAACTGATCTTCCCGGACGGACAGGCAATAGTGGAAGTGAAAGATAAAAAATGAAGTCTCTTTACGCGTATCTGGCAATACTTTTTATCAGCCTTGGCCTCAGTGCAGAAACGCGCTCAGTCTGGGTCCTGCCCTGGGATATGCAAAGTCCCCGCGCCATAGATCAGGTGATAGATGACGCCCTGCTCTATGAACAAAACGAGCTACTCCTGGAAGTGCGCTATCGCTCAGATGCCCTCTATCAGCCAAATCGAGTTTCGGATTTATATCCAAATCCCGAGCCCAGAAGCTACATCCTCAGTGACGACGGATTTGACCCATTGGCTTATGCCATCCAGGAGGCAAAAAAGCACGGGATCAGGATTCAGGCTTGGGTGGTGGTATTCAACGCCACTCCGCTGGATAAAGAGCTGATTGCAAAGAACTATATATACCAAAATCACCGGGATTGGATCACCCTTGATGATGAGGGCAAGCCCATGCGCTCTACCGCGCAATTTGGATATTTCATCGATCCCGGCATCCCCGCAGTGCAGGATTACCTCCTGGATGTCTTTAGTGATCTCGTTTCCGGCTATCCCGAGCTGGACGGCCTGCACCTGGACTATCTGCGCTATCCCACTACTCATCTGGGCTATCATCCCCAGTCCGTGCAAAGATATCAAAATGAAGCTGAAGATCTGAGCTGGAATGAGTGGCGGATCAAACAGATCACGAATTTTGTGACCAAATGCCAACAACGTATCAAGCAGATCAATCCCGATATCATCCTCAGCGCAGCCGTCTTTGCCGATATCAATGCAGCCCGTGACGCTTATGCCCAGGATTGGTATGCCTGGTTGAAGAGCGGCATCATCGACCTTGCCTACCCCATGGCCTACCACCTGGATTACAGTGAGTATTGTAAGCAAATATCCAGCATGAAAAGACAGAAATATGCAGACCGCATCGTGGTGGGACTTCGGGCTTGGGAAAAGAACGGAAATTCTCTTTTATCCTGGGCCAGTCCTGATTACAATGTTTCCCACATCTATGAGCGCATAGCTCTGGCGCGGAAATCCGGATTTCAGGGCATAGCTCTCTTTAGCTACAACGGGCTCAAGCAGGGCGATGCCTTTGCGCACCTGGCCAGCCTGGCCTATCCCCCCATCAGGCTTGCCTACGATTTCCCCTCCCAGGCTTTTTTGAGTGATCAGGCTCAATTTCTGGCCTCATCTATAGAAACAGATCAAATCCCGGACCCTGAAAGCACTACAAACAAGCTCTCAGATCACCAGACTTCAGCCCTCGATCTGAGCCTCAGCCGGGAAGACGGATTTTATGTCCTGCATTTCTCTCTACCTTGTGAGGGACGCTGGCAGATGCAGGTGCTGGATGAAAAGGGAGAACTGATCTATGATCGTCACCGCTACTATTTCACTGATTCCATTCAGGATTATTGGGATGGCATTCTAAATGATGGCCGTCATTTAACAAACGGCAAATACCACCTGCTCTTCACTATGGAAGATCTCAAGCTGCAGACAGAAATCAGGATCGGTGACCCGCGCGATGAATAAACTGAGCGAACAGGCCGGACTGCTTTCGCTGGCAGATTTCCTGCGTTTCTTCATCAAGACCCTGATCGGGATTGGCCTGGCCAGGCTGTTGACTCCGGCAGATTTTGGCAGTTACCGTCAGCTTTTCCTCATCTACAGCACACTTTCCGGGATACTGATGCTGGGCTTTCCGCAGAGCATGCTCTATTTCCTGCCCAAAGCAGCCGACAGCGCCGAAGTCAAGCGCCTGATCGGCCGAACTGTAAATGTGATCTCAATGCTGGCGTTAGTCTGCGCCCTCACCATTCTCCTGGGCCGGGATTTCATCGCACGCAGCTTTAACAATCCGGAGCTCTCCCGGCTCTTGATCATCTATAGCCTCTACCCCATCTTCATCTTTGTCACCCAGCTCTATAGCTCGGTTTTGCTCGGCCTGAAAGAGCCCTTAAAATCTGCCAGATTTACCATCTTTGCCATAGTCTGCGATCTGGTGATCGTGCTGGGCGTAGCCCTCTGGAGCAGAAACATAGTTCTGATCACAGGGGCTGTGGTGATCTCAGCCTTCATTCAATGGCTCTGGGCAGCCTTGCGTCTCAAGCGCTATCAGGGAGATTTTAGTGCGCAGAGCTTTGCCGGATTCAAAGAACAGCTTGCCTATACCATCCCTCTGGGGCTATCTTTATTGATCGGCATCTTTTCCGTGCAACTGGACAAACTGATGATCTCAGGCTTCTTCAAACCGGAAGAATTTGCGGTATTCTCGCTGGGTGCGATGGAATTGCCTTTGATCGGCATCCTTATAAACTCGGTAAATGCCATATTACTGCCCAATCTCAGCAATCTTGACAAAAATCAACTTAGCTCAATGTACAGCGCTTCGGTGAGGAAAAACGCCCTGATCATCTTTCCCCTGGCCGCTGTATTCTTCATCTTTGCCATCGAGTTTATGAGCTTTATCTATGGTAGCATTTACATGGAAGCGGCGATCTATTTTCGCATATATCTTTTGATCCTGCCGCTGCGCGTGGCCACATACGGCATCATCTTTCAAGCGCTGGGTAAGACCAAAATTGTGATGATAGATGCCATCATTATGCTCGGGATGAATGCTGTTCTGAATTATGTCATGATCAGAAGCTACGGCATGCAGGGAGCCGCATTTGCCACCGTGATCGTTAGCTGGCTGATTCTGATCGTCTATCTCATCCAGATGCGCTTTCAGCTCGGACTGAAGCTCTTGCAGCTCTTTCCCCTCTGGCGTTTGATCAAGAACCTGGTCGTGGCCGTCCTGTCGGCTTTTATCACCCTCTACCTGGTTTCCGGGATAGCCGGCGACTTTTTGCGCATGATGTTCGGCGCCCTCCTCTACATGAGCCTATATTTCATCCTGGGCTACTTTTGCAAAGTCATCCTGCCCTGTGACATCCAGTTTGCGCTTAGTTTTATCACCAAGATCACAAAAAGAGCTAAATAGTGAATATCCTCATCATTCCATCATGGTATCCCTATCCGGACAACCCTCTGGCCGGAAAGTTCTTTATAGACCAGGCCCAAGCTCTGGCAAAGCACACATCACACCAGTACTTTCTGCTGGATTTTGGTCAGAATCAATATCAGATCACGCTGCGCAAGCACTTGCACAATCTATCTGTCCTCAGATCATTCCGCTCAGCCGAGCCCCGCAGGACCAGGCTCAGGGACAACCTGCAAGAGATCCATTTGCCCCATCTGAGCTGGTCAGCCCTGCTTGCCAAAGGCAATCTGGATCGCTTCTCTCTGCCTGATGACCTAAAGCCTGACCTGATCTACGCTTTGGTGACTTACCCGGCTGGCTATCTGGCCATGAGGCTCGCAGCCCAACTCAAGATTCCCTATATCATAGCCGAACACAGCGGCCCCTTCCCCTTCCCTCATTTTATGCGCAGAGGCCAGCTCTCCCCACTGATCTCACAGCCTATCGCAGATGCAGATCAAGTGATCGCAGTCAGCACGGCTTTGCAAGCTCAGATCTTGCAGCATTGCGGGCGCAGAGCGAAACTCATTCCCAATATGGTAGATACGCAGTTCTTTATTCCATCCTCCCGGAAAAGCTCCGACGGCCAGCTCCGCCTCTTTTCCATGTCGGCATTCACCAAAGCCAAGGGTGTGAAAGATCTTCTGCATGCGCTTTACATTTTGTGGCGCAGAAAGATAGCTTTTGAGATGGTCTGGGCCGGGGATGGTCCCTTGCTGGCTGAGATCAAGAAAAGGTCGGGGAAATTGCCCATCCACTTCACCGGAAGGTTGAACAAGATGCAGGCCAGAAGCCGCTTTCAAAACTCTGATCTTTACATCATGCCTTCCCATCTTGAGAGCTTTAGCATGGTCCTGATCGAGGCCATGAGCTGCGGGATCCCGGTGGTATCCACCGCTTGCGGCGGGCCCAGTGATATCGTTACCCGCGAGACCGGAATTCTCTGCGAAGCAAAAAACCCCGGCGCATTGGCCGGGGCTGTTATAGAGTATTTACAAAATAGCCAGAATTACGATCCGCTGAGGATCAGGGCTATCTGTCAGCAAAATTATAGCGAAGCCGAGATAAGCAAGCGCTTAAACGAGGCCTTTGAGCGTTCAGTCTCCGGCCAGCACTGATTTTACGGTATTGATCATTTCTTCCCGCATGAAGGGTTTTTGCAGGGTGGCTTTGGCACCGAGTTTCTCGGCAAGAGGGAGAAAGCTATCCGGGCCGTATCTGCCCCCACCACTCATTGCAATGATCTTGATACCGGGGCTAAGATCCATGAGCTCCTGGATGGTTTCCAGACCTTCTTTGTCCGGCATGATGATATCCGTCAAAACAAGATCCGGTTTGAATTCTGCACAAATAGTCAAGGCCTGATTGCCATCACCGGCCTGCTGCACGTCGTAGCCCGCTTTGGAAAGCATCTTTACCAAAACGTTGCGGAAGCTGTCTTCATCCTCAATTACAAGAATTTTAGTCATTAAAAAACCTCTTGTTTATTCTATTCATTTGTTAGTTCTATTTCATTAAAAGACAGCGTAAAATACAGAGCTTTTGTGTAAAGCTAAAAATGTGCTTTGTATCGGAGCTTGCCTAAAGCTCCGTTTTGTCTGAGTTTCGCGGAGGAATGGCATCCTCCGGCTACAGTACCCATATTTATAGACAAAAAAATGGTGGCGAGACCCAGAATTGAACTGGGGACACAAGGCTTTTCAGGCCTCTGCTCTACCGTCTGAGCTACCTCGCCACACAATGATGAGCATGACAATTTGGACGGGGATATTTGTCAAGCATAATATCGCCCACAAGCGATACAGGCAGGCATCCGCAGTCAGCCATGGCTCTTGCTAATTCTCAGCAAAACTTAGCCACTGCCGACTCGTTTTCCCCTATTCCACCGTCACACTTTTTGCCAGGTTACGGGGCTGATCCACGTTAAATCCCTTCAGATCCGCCACGTGGTAAGCCAAAAGCTGCAAGGGTATCACCGTGAGCAATGGCTGCAGATTGGTCTTGGTATCCGGGATGTAGATCACATGCTCGCTGATCTTATGGAGCTCTTTGTCACCCTCGGTGGCCACACAGATCAGCCTTGCGTGCCTGGCGCGCACCTCTTGCAGATTTGAATATATCTTTTCATACAAAGGGTCACGCGTGGCAATGGCCACCACAGGCATATTTTTGTCAATCAACGCAATCGGGCCATGCTTCATCTCTGCCGCCGGATAACCTTCCGCATGGATGTAGGAGATTTCTTTGAGCTTCAAGGCCCCTTCCAGAGCCACCGGGTAATTTACCCCTCTGCCCAGATAGAGCGCATTATTGCAGTCTTTGATGTCACGGGCGATTTCTCTGATCTGCTCACTCTGGTCCAGGATGGTTTGCACCTTGTCCGGGATCCTCATCAGCTCTGCGATATACTTTGATCCGTCATTGGCGGAAAGATGCGTCATCCTTCCCATATACACGGCCAGCAGGGAAAGGATGGTGACCTGTGAGGTAAAGGCCTTTGTGGAGGCCACGCCGATCTCTGTGCCGGCATGGATATAGGCTCCCCCATCACTTTCGCGGGCCACGCTTGAGCCCACCACATTTGTGATGCCCAATACTCTGGCCCCCTTGGCTTTGGCTTCTCTCATGGCGGCCAGGGTATCCGCGGTCTCACCGGATTGACTGATGGCAAAGACCAGGGTATCCTCCGGAATGATCGGGTTCCGATAGCGGTATTCGCTGGCATATTCAGCATAAACCGGGATTCTGGCCATGTCCTCGATGATATGTCTTCCGATCAAGGCGGAATAATATGAGGTTCCACATGCTATGAGATGGATTTGTTTGATCTTTCTCAGCTCAGAACTCGGCAGATGCAGACCGCCCAGACGTGCGGTTCCCATATCCTGGTTAATCCTTCCGCGAAATCCATTTTCAATCGTAACAGGCTGCTCAAAGATCTCCTTGAGCATAAAGTGCTTGAAATCACCTTTCTCAATCGCTGAAATGTCCCAGTCCACTACACTTATCTTGGGTTTGACGCTGGCTTTGTCCAGAGTAGAGATCTCAAATCCATCATTTCTGAGCACACAGAGTTCCGAATCCTGCATATATATGACCCGCTTTGTATGAATGATGATGGCGCTGACATCACTGGTGATAAAGTTCTCATTGTCATTGATTCCGATGATCAGCGGACTGCCCTTGCGCACAGCGATGAGCCTATCCGGATGATCCTTGCTGAGCACCACCAGGCCGTATGTGCCTTCCACCCTTTTCATCGCTTCCCGCACCGCATCTTCCAGGCTAAGCTCTGTTTTCAAAAAATGTTCGATCAAATGAGCTACCACCTCGGAATCCGTCTCACTGCTAAATTTGTGTCCCAGATCCTGGAGCTGCTGACGCAGGAGCTTATAGTTTTCGATGATTCCGTTGTGCACAATGGCGATATTGCCACTACAGCTCAGATGAGGATGTGCGTTGATTTCGCTGGGTTCACCATGCGTCGCCCATCTGGTGTGAGCGATGGCCACATTACCGGAGCATTTTGAGGGTTCCGGCAGTGAGCGTTCCAGCTCGATTATCTTTCCCTTCTTTTTGTACAGATCAAGCTGACCTTCGTGTATCAAGGCCGTGCCGGAGGAGTCATAACCCCGGTATTCCAGTCTCTTAAGCGCTTCCACGACAATGGGTAATGCTTCTCTTTTTCCGATATAAGCTACAATTCCACACATTTTTCATTTCCTCCTTCAGTAACCTTATGAAATGCTCGCAAAGCCAGATACAGTATGATCGCTGCAGGCAGTGCCAGCCAATATTGCAAATTCTCCTGATCTGTCAGGATATGTTTCAAAAAAGCCGAACCGGAATAGGCGGTAATCACCAGGGCCAGCCCGTTATTTATCGTATGCGATAACATTGAATTTATGATCGATCCGCTGCGCAGAGTGAGGTAACCTAAGAGCATTCCCAAAAGGAATACCGGGATAAATCGGAAAGGATCCAGATGGAAGG
>CAZWUD010000073.1:0-7122 GCA_964637055.1 uncultured Candidatus Cloacimonadota bacterium | reverse complement strand
GAGCTTGCCCATCAATGGTTTGGCAATGCCGTGAGCTTCCTCACCTTTGCCGATGTCTGGCTCTCGGAAGGATTTGCTACATATAGTGAACATCTCTGGACCGATAAGACTGAGGGCTGGGATGCAGCGGTTGATTATGTGTACAACAGCTATCATCAATACTATATGAATTGGGAAAATAATACTACCCCACCCTGCATCTACGACCCGGATTTTAACTACTATTTCTATCCCCAATCCTATGAAAAAGCGGCCAGCGTATTGCACATGCTGCGCCTGAAGCTGGGGGATGAGGATTTCTTTGAGCTTTTGCAAGAGTGGTTTGACACCTACAAAGATGGCAATGCGGTCACGGCTGAATTTCAGGCTATGGCGGAGGATATCAGCGGCCTGGATCTGGAGCAGTTTTTCCAGCAGTGGATCTTTGGCACGGGCATCCCATCGGTGGAGTATAGTATGTGGTATAGCCCTGCCACCCAGGAGCTTAAGGTAATCGCAACCAGCACTTCACCCACCAGCACAGATTTTGATCTGGATCTGCCCTTCAGGTTAGTGCACTCCGCCGGCAGTGATTCGCTCTTGATCCGGGCTACGCCCGAGGGCTACGCCAATTTCTTTATATACTCCCCTGAACCCGAAAGTCATGACGCCAATCACAATCATTGGACGATTTTGCGCGGTCTTCAGGAGCACAAGCCCGTCTTGAATGCCTGCCTACCCAGTTCTTCCAGCGTCATTCTTTCCTGGGCAGAATTCCCATCTGCGGTGGGCTTTTTGGTGGAACGGTGCAGCGAAAACAGCCAGATTTGGGAGACCATCACCTCAGAACCTATAGTGGGAACCGGCTTTGTGGATACTACAGCCGAAAATGGCCTGCTCCACGAATACAGGATCCGGGCACTGGATGCAGATGGCTATCAGAGCATGCCCTCAGAGCCTCAGACGGCCAGTCCGGTGGGCTTCGATTTTACTAATTTCCTTTTGGTGATCGATGAAACCAGAGACGGCAGTGGAGTGCCCATCTCCCCGGATGACGCAATGGTCGATGACTTTTACGCTGCAGCACTCGAGGGTCTGGAGTACACCCAGTGGGATCTGGCCTCGCAGGGCTTGCCCGAGCTGACGGTTTTGGGTGACTATCAGGTGATCCTCTGGCATGATGATGACTTTGCGGCCAATGATATCCATCTGGCCGAAGATCTCCTCAGCGGCTATATGCTGGGCGACGGACAGCTCCTCATCTCCGGATGGAAGACCATGAGCGCTCTCAGCGATGTCTTTTGGGACCTGCATTGCCCCGGAATCCAGCTCTATTATGACAGTTCGGCCGTCCTGAGCGGTGCGCAGAGTAACGATTATGCCGATTTACTGACTGATAGTGCCAAACTGGCTCCGCCCTGGAACGGAATGCTGCCCTATATCAGCAGTTTTGAGGGAGATTTTCAGAGCATCTATACCGCCGATGCCGCGGGTGGCAGTCAGGCGGAAAATCGATCGGTGGGATTGAGAGCGGAAAACCTGGTCTATCTGGGCTTCCCCCTCTATTTCATGGAAGCATCCGGAGTGAGAGACTTCTTGCAGCAGATCCTGCCCCAGTTGGGCTCGGTGGCAAATGTGGACGAATATAACCCGGCAGCCAAGCTCAGCCTGAAGAGCTATCCCAATCCCTTCAATCCCAGCACTATGATAGATTTTGTGCTGCCCAGGGCAGCAGAGGTCTCTCTGGAACTCTACAATCTCAAAGGGCAAAGAGTGCAGAACCTCAGCTCGGGATATTTTGATGCCGGCAGGCACAGCCTCAGCTTCAAGGCCGAAGCCCTCTCCAGCGGAATATACTTTCTGGTCATGGATGCAGACGGCGCTCGTGTCACGCGCAAGATCACACTGCTCAAGTGATGAATAGTGTGTTTGAGACCTCTGGTGACAAGAACTGCTTGACGGCATCCTGCATCTGTCAAGATTGGGAACTAAATTCGTAAACTATTACAAGGTGGATAAATTGAAAAAGCTCATATTTATACTGATAACACTGACATTTGCGGTGGGTCTCTCGGCCCAGAAGGGACTCTTTAACCTCTCATACGGGATGACTTTGGAAGATGCGGATCAGGCCCTGGCGCTCTCCGGCTTCTATCCGGAAGAAAGCGAAGGCCACGCCGTGAAATACTATAGCGATATCAACGAACTGGTCTCGGCGATCCTGCTTTTTTTGGAGCCAAATACCCAACGGCTGGTCGGCTGGTTTGTCAAATACAATGCCGAAAATGGCCAGGATAACGATCATCTGGTGATTGACCGCATCTCAAACATGCACGGCAAAACGAACCACTTTGATGAGGACACCCAGCAGCTCATCTGGTTTATGACAGACACCCGCACTTTGCACGTGATGTATGCCCAGGATGGCAGCCTCACGGCGCTCTATTATGATGCGTATTTTGCGGATCTTTTTGACATGGGAAACCCTATGGATAGCCCGCGCTAAGCTGGGCTGAATCCCCTTACAAAAAAGGCTGCCACGTGGCAGCCTTTTTTTGTGCTATCAATGATATCTATATATGGATCAGGACTTTCCTTTGACGTAGTTAGTGGCGGCCTTCAGCTTCATGCGAAAGCGGATATCTTCTTTTTGCTCTTCAAATTCGACCATTTGGGTTTTGTTCAGCTTTTCAGCACCTACCATCCTGAGACGGTTTGGATTGATAAAGCGTCCACCATTTTTCAGACCAAAGTGCAAATGCGCTCCGGTGGAGCGGCCGGTGGAACCAACACGGCCAATGATCTGCCCGCGTTTCACGGTCTGTCCGGGTCTCACGCTGTATGAATTGAGATGAGCATAGAGGGTGATCATGCCGCTGGAATGCTTGATGCGGACTTCTTTGCCATAGCCGCCGTTCCAGCGTGCAGCAGTCACGGTGCCATTGGCCACGGCATAGACCGGGGTACCTCTGGGAGCGCGGTAATCCACACCTTGATGATTTGCCCAGCGTCCGGTGAAAGGATCCAGCCTTTTGCCAAAGGAAGAGCTCACGTGAATGCTGGCCAGAGGGTAGCCCACTCCACTGGCGTTATTGCTCTTACCTTCTTTGTTGTAAAGTCCGTTGAGCACCGAATTTTCGTCATCCTGCTCATAACGGAAAAGCTCGTGAAATCCGGTGCGGGCTCCATCGTAACTCACATAGAGTATCTTGGCGCGGGGTAACGGCTTACCCTCAAATACACGCTCTTCCAGATAGACCTGAAAGCTGTCCCCCTTGCGGGCATCACGCTGAAAATCTATCTCGCCTTCCAGGCCGTTGTTGATATTCTGTTTATCCGCGGGGCTGAGCCCTAAGCCCAAAAGAGCCGCATCCAGCGTGCTTTCCAGGCTGCCGGTGATCATGCGCTCACGCCTTTCTACGGGCAAAGCTTCCCGCTCATAGATCAGAGAATCTCCTTGAGCCACAAAGTGATGGCGCACAGTGGGCTCCTGCACAAAGAGCATCTTGGAGACCTTTTGCTCGCTTTCATCCAAAATCACGCGCAAGGTGTCTCCGGGCTGAATGGTGGTCACGTCGATATGGTAGCCAAATCTATAGGAAATCATACCGACTTCCGGTCCCGGCAAACCCAGCTTTTCCAAAACGGAAAAGATAGAGCCCCCGGGGGGGATAGTTTGGGTGATCCAGGGGTCTACGATCGGTTCAAAAGCCTCGTCATCTGCCGCCCCGGCCCGGTTTGATCTGTAAAATAGTGAAGATAGGCTAAAGATCACCACGAGGGCAAAGATTGAGGTCAAAAGCAAGCGTTTTCCTTTGTTCATAAAGCTCTAAAACTCCTATAGGTTTATCCATCCCACTTGCTTATGGGATGGTAATGGATATGCACTTTGCGCAAACCATCGGTAAAATGTTCCTTAAGGCGGTCTTCCACCTTGTGAGATATCGCATGCCCTTCATCGACAGAGATATCGCCGGCCACAGCAATGGCCATGGTAATGGTATAATAGGGACCAAAACGGTGTATGCCCAGCTCCTCGATGCCCTTGACGCCATCCACCGTGAGCGTGACATCGCGCAGTTCCCGGGCAAAAGCCTCGTCCGGAACTCTGTCCATGAGCTCCGAGGAGGACTCCATGATGATCTCGATCCCGGTCTTGATGATATAGATGGCCACCACAGCGCCTGCGGCGGGGTCCATCCAAAAGTAACCCTGACGACCCATGATCACGCCCACGATCACCGCTCCCGCGGCCATGATGTCATTGAGGTGGTCATTGGCCAGAGCACGGAGAGTGGGGTTGTGAGTCTTATTGACGGATCTTTTGGTATAAAAATAGAGCCATAGCTTCAGCACAAAGGTGCCGATGGCAATCACCAGAGCCCAGGCGGAGGCTGACCTGCCTACATCTGTATGGGTTAAGAGATCATAGACCTTGTTCACGCTCTCCAGTGCGATGGCGATTCCTGTGGTTAAAATGAAGGAACCCACCACGATAGCTGAGATGGATTCCAATTGCCTGTGACCATGGGGGTGCTCTTTGTCAGCGGGCTTCTTGGCCTGCTTCATAAAGATTTTTACGGCAATGTAATAGACTACATCAGAAGTGGAATTTACCCCATCGGCCAAAAGTGCCGGACTGTGCCCCAGGATGCCGATGCTGGTCTTGAGCGCTGCCAGGATCACATTTGTAAATAAGCCTAGATTTACTGCAAGAGAAGTGATGCGGTCACGATCATGCATATTCTATCTCCATGATGTCGTGAAATGTAAGCTGGGGGAAAGCGGCACGGATCTCGGCCCGAAAGAGGTCTGCAGCCACTGGATCTGCAGCCACGGCGGTGGAATTGAGCGTGAAAGCCCCGATCTTGAAGGGGATCAGACTGCTGACGCTATTATGGTGTAGAAAGTTCTTTAGATTTCTCAGTCCCAGCTTCAGGCACTCGGGATGACGAAAGATCAGTTCTGCCCCGCTTTGTTTGAATTTGCCGGCCAGTTTGCTGTATAGGCTGTCCGTGAGCGAAGTGGGGATGTAGATGGCCTGCATATCCTCAGCCAGGAATTCGGAAAGCTCTTGCTCATGGCGGATGAGGCTTTTGATGCCGCTGTCCTGCCAGCGGGATTTGCGCTTGAGAAGTATTCCCGAAGCCTCTGAGAGCCAGGCCTTTTGATGGCGGCTGAGCTCGGCCCTCTTGATATCGCGCAGCAGGCTGAGGCGCTGGATCTCTTCGATGACCTCTTTGCCGGAACCAAAGCTGGCGCCGATAGAGAGGATCAGGGCATCGATGCTGTCTTCCAAAGCGATGGACTTGCGGTCCAGAGAACCGTCCACCAGCACTCTCTGCGCTCCGAGTTTGCGCATCAGAGAGATCACCTGCTTTTGGTGCATGACCGTGGAAGGGCCGGTGATCTGAGTGGCAATAGGCTGTAAGGCTTTGGCAAAGTAGAGCTTGCGCCCGGCATATAGTTCGGACTTTAGCAGTTCCACCTGACTGCCGTGAGAATCCAGGGTCTCGGCCTCACAGCAGAAAAGCGCACCGGAGGGCAGATGGACCTGGGGCTTGGGAGTTTTGAAGAGCCGGTCCCTTTCCTCCCCGTCACTTCCGGTGGAAAAAACTCCCCATCCGCAGTCGGGAAAGCTGGCTAAAATGTGGTTCAGGACAGTGGTTTTGCCGGAGTTTTTACTGATTCCCACCAGGGCAAGATTTCGCCAGGCCCGGGTGGAAATCAGTTCTTTCATATCTGATATCTTTCCTCAGATTTAGCGTTTCCGGCGTTGATTGCGGCGGGTTTCGGCGGGCCCGATGGAGACTCTCTTGCCACGCAAGAGGCTCATCACGCCTTCGCTGCTTTCCCGCTCTTTATCACAAAGACCGGTGTATTGCTTTGGATCCTGAGCGCAATATCCGGGCTCGGTATAGCTGGTGATAAAGCCTTCGTAGTTCCGCAATATCACCCGCCCGGGCATCTGAGAGACGATATAATTTGGCATCACGGGGATCTTGCCGCCGCCTCCGGGAGCATCCACCACGTAGGTAGGAATACAGAGGCCGCTGGTGTGGCCGCGCAGGGACTCTATGATCTCGATTCCCTTGCTGATGGGTGTGCGGAAATGGGCAATTCCCTCGGTGAGGTCGCATTGATAGATGTAGTATGGTCTCACGCGGTTGCGCACCAGTTTGTGCACAAGCTGCTTCATCACATCCACGTGATCATTGATACCTTTGAGCAGCACGGATTGATTGCCCATGGGGATGCCGGTCCCGGCGATGGAGGCCAGGGCTTTGGCCGCGGTCTCGCTCATCTCCTGAGGATGGTTAAAATGGGTATTCAGCCAGACAAAGGGATACTTCTTCAAGACCGCAATCAGTTCGGGGGTAAAGCGTTGAGGCAGCACCACCGGCGTGCGGGTGCCAAGTCTCACGATATCCACGTGGTCGATCTTGCTGAGCTGACCCAGAATCTCGTCCAACCGCTGATCACCCAAAGTGAGCGGATCTCCCCCGGAGAGGATCACATCGCGTATTTCTGTGTGCTGGCGGATATATTCTATGGCCTTGTCCACATTGGCCCGCGGCATCGGCGCATCGTGTTCTCCGGCTTTTCTGCGGCGGGTGCAATGGCGGCAATACATGGAGCATTGATCCGTGAGCAGCAGCAGCACGCGGTCCGGATAGCGATGGGTCATTCCCGGGACGGGTGCATCCGCATCCTCACTGAGAGGATCGGACATATCGGAGGCATTCACCTGGCTTTCATCGATGCGAGGAATGGCCTGCATACGCACGGGGTCATTGGGATTGTCAGGATCGATGAGGGAGAGATAGTAAGGCGTGATCGCCATGCGGAAGGAAAAGCCCTTCTGGGCAAAAATAGCCTCTTCATCGGGATGGAGGGTGATGTATTTACGCAGCTCGGTCGCATCTGTGATGCGGTTTTTGAGCTGCCAGTGCCAGTCGTTCCACTCAGCTTCAGTGGCGATGGATCGAATATCGATAGTACTCATGATAACTCCTTAGTCAGTATATCTTTCCCGAAAGAGTTTCATCAGAACGGGATTACGGCGCAAAAGATCCAGAGAGATCGCGGCGTGATTGTGCGCATAGCCATTGCCGAGGATCATATCCACATCTGCTCCGATGC
>CAZWUD010000072.1:0-7127 GCA_964637055.1 uncultured Candidatus Cloacimonadota bacterium | reverse complement strand
GGTGGCCAAAGAGGTGCACCGCTATTTCAAAGAAAAGGTCTTTCGCAGCGTGATTCCGCGCAATATCAAGCTCACCGAGGCGCCCAGTTTTGGCAAGCCGATCTTTCTTTATGACATCCGTTCCCCCGGTGCGATGAGCTATCTGAACCTGGCAAATGAAGTTATAGAGCGTTCCAAATGATGAGGTATAGTGATGAATGACAGACTCGGACGCGGACTTTCCGCACTGATTCCCGATGGCGACAAAGACCCTCAGATCCACACCGGAATCGGCACGCTGCCTATCTGTAGGATCAGTCCCAATCGCTATCAACCCCGTAAGAAATTTGACCCTGAGCGCCTGCAAGAGCTGGCGCAATCAATTTTGGAAAATGGCATCATTCAACCCCTGATCGTTACCAAAAGCGAAGGGAGTGACTATGAATTGATCGCCGGGGAGCGGCGCCTGGAAGCCGCCAGGCTGGCTGGATTGGATTCCGTTCCGGTGGTGATCCGCTCTGTCTCCAAAAAGGAACAACTGCAGATGGCGGTGATCGAAAACATCCAGCGCGAAGATCTCGACCCCATCGAAGAAGCTCTGGCCTATCAAACCCTGGCAGAAGAATTTAGGCTCACACACGCTGAGATTGCAGTCGTGATGGGCAAAAACCGCAGCAGCATCAGCAACAGCCTGCGTCTCTTGAATCTGCCAGAGGAAGTGATCCGGCTCGTGGCCGAAGATGCCATATCTGCCGGTCACGGACGCGCCATACTCATGGCCCAGCCCGAGTATCAGCTCGATTTTGCCCACTTTATCATCAAATATCAGCTCAATGTGCGGCAGGCGGAAGCCCGTGCTCCAAACTTTACCGGAAGCACCCAGGCTGGTGCAAAAGCACCCAAAAACCCGCTTACCCGTAGCTTTGAGCAGGAACTTTCCAGCATTTTCGGCCTCAAAGCCAGCGTGCGCGAAGCCGGAGGCAAGGGAAAGATCACCCTGGAATATCGCAACCCTGCTGAGCTGGAAAGGCTCAAGCAAATACTAAATAATCTGAGGTAATTCATGCAAAAAGTTATGGTCACAGGAGGCGCTGGATTCATCGGTGCAAACTTCATTCACAGCCTTTTTTCCGATCCTGCATTCACGGGTAAGGTGCTCAATCTGGACGCCCTTACCTATGCCGGGAACCTCGAATCTCTGGAAGATATAAACTTAAAACACGGTGGCAGTCGCTACTTTTTTGAACACACGGACATCTGTGATGTCGCGGAAGTTAACCGCATTTTTCAGGATTTCAAGCCGGACACAGTGGTCAATTTTGCCGCAGAATCCCACGTGGACCGCTCCATTGACGGCCCCCTGGAATTTGTCCAGACTAACGTGATGGGCACCGCCACCATGCTGGCAGCGGCTATGGAACTCTACAAACAGCTCTCGCCAGAGCAGCAGAAGATCTTCCGCTTTCACCATGTCTCCACAGACGAAGTCTATGGCTCGCTCGGAGATACGGGATTGTTTACGGAGACCACGCCCTACGATCCCTCTTCACCCTATTCCGCCTCAAAAGCCGGCAGCGATCACCTCATCCGGGCCTGGCAGCGCACCTTTGGCCTGCCGGTGACGATCTCCAACTGCTCAAACAACTACGGTGCCTATCAATTCCCGGAAAAGCTGATCCCTCTCATGATCCTGAACTGCCTGGCACACAAACCCTTGCCCGTATATGGTAAAGGCCTGAATGTGCGCGATTGGCTCTATGTGACGGATCACTGTGAAGCCATCGCCCTCATCGTCCGCAAAGGCAAGATCGGCGAGACCTATAATATCGGCGGGCACAACGAGATGAAGAATATCGAGATTGTGAATGTCATCTGCGAGATTTTGGACGAATTGGAGCCTTCTACCCGGCTGAAAAGCTATAAAGAACTCATCACCTTTGTCTCCGATCGCCCCGGACATGATCTACGCTATGCCATTGATGCCAGCAAGATCGAGCGCGAATTTGGCTGGAAACCACGTGAAACCTTTGAGACCGGCATCCGCAAGACCATTAAGTGGTATCTGGAAAACCGCCAATGGTGGAAGAATATCCAGGATAAAAGCTATCAACAAGAGCGGCTGGGCTTGATCAAATAATCGGCTGCCCTGTTTGTCTATTCAAAAAGATATGCCCCTTCCCAAGATGATTTCGGGATGGGGCTTTTTTGCTGCTAAGTTTTTCTTGACATAAATCACTTGAGCTTGTGTATTGAACTTAGTATCCGAAGGAGATGAAGCATTATGTCAACCGATTTATGGAGCATAGAATCAGAGGAACATTTTTTCATAGAAGCATTAAGGAGTTTTCTGACAGAAGAGCAGTTGTTTTACCTGTTGAAAGAAGACTACTATGCGTATATCCCCAAGGGAATGTCATCAGAAAGCCAAACCTTGCAAAGCAGAAATTCCTTTATTGGTAAGTTCACCGAAAAATGGTGTAAGGAATTGCTATCTCCCATTGCTGAAAAGCTTGGGCTGTATGCCGTGAATGGGGTAGTATGTGAGGAACTGGCACTTTCCCATAATTCAGCAGCTGACATAGCGTTTTGTACTACAGATTCTACACATCAAAATCCTGAGAACATTAAGCTCATATTCGAGGTCAAGATGAGCATAGTAAATAATTACGCATACTCAAAAGATAAGGGAATATCCTACTTGGGTGATTATAAATCTCATAAGGGTGTGCCTTCTTTGTTGAGGTCGGATTCTATGCTGAAGGCCATCGGTAAATCCTTAAATATCAAGGTATCAAGTAAAGCGGGTAACAAAATACCCATTATCATTCTTGGTAACAGCCCCATCACAAATTTCTATGCGGCTAAGGTTGACTTACTCAAGCAATCTGGTGTTATTCAGGGATTTTGGTCGTTATATCCAACCCCATGTAAAACTCAACATATAAAGGTAACTCCTAAGGGTGGGTTCCACACAATTACAACTGTGAGTGAACTTTATGATAAATGTCATGAACTTGTTAAGAATGATCTTAGATATTTCTCATCAATGCTTCCCAGAATAAGGATTGGAGAGATCATCCAGATAGCAAGTAAAGAGCCAAGCAACGAACAAAAAGCTGACAAATTTTTGCAGCTGCTAAGCGAGTAGGAAAAGATGAAAAAAACCAACGGTACCTCAACTAGTGCATTTGGGACAAGTGGCAGAATTAACCATGATTCTTCCAAGTTTTATAACTCTAAACTATACTCAGAATTAAAGAAAACGAAGGTCGTAGATGGAAGTGAAAACCCTATCCCTCAAGAGTACATAAACCAGATATTGTTGGGGACAGCTGAAAACATGAAAGAACTTCCAGACAATTCTGTGCATTTAATGATAACCTCCCCACCCTACAATGTGAGTAAAGAATATGACAAAGATCTTTCACTTCAGGAGTACTTAGATTTACTTGTTAACTCTTTCAAGGAAACATATCGGGTTCTTGTAAATGGGGGCAGGGCATGCATAAACGTTGCCAATCTTGGTAGGAAGCCATATATTCCATTATCTGATTACATCTCTAAGATAATGATAGACATGGGTTTTAATATGCGTGGCGAGATCATCTGGAACAAATCTGCAAGTGCCAGTCCTTCAACTGCATGGGGTAGCTGGATGAGTGCTGCTAATCCAACCCTACGAGACATCCATGAATATATTCTTATTTTTTCAAAAGGAGACTATTCTAGAAAAAGGAATGATAAGGAGAACTCGATATCTAAGGAAGACTTCATGGCTTGGACTAAATCAGTGTGGATAATGAAAGCTGAGTCTGCAAAGCGTGTTGGACACCCCGCTCCATTCCCTATTGAGCTACCGCGCCGATTGATAAATCTTTATTCCTTCAAAGGGGATATTGTCTTAGATCCATTTATGGGTAGCGGCACGACTGCCCTGGCTGCATCATATTCTCAAAGGAATTATGTTGGCTACGAGATCAGCGAGGAATACCTGAAACTCTGTGAAAGAAGGATAAAAACGCATGAAGATCAGTTGGAGATATCAATCCTCTGATCATTATCCTAAAGATCAATAAAACCGTGTATTGTAGCTGCAATAGTTCAAAGCAGCTTACTTTTTACCGCTTTCTACCGGTTAGATTGCAGCCACACCTCGGGTATACTCATGATCGTGTCTCTATTAGTTTAGGCTTATGAGACACAACGTTTGATTGGCAGTACCTCTTAACTCTTTTTTTACTCACTCAATCGATTTGAAAGTGAGCCCCTTTCATTGTGTCACTCTTTCGCTCTAATGTCGATTCTGTCTTGAGATTGTCTTCCGACAAAGCTCTGGATAGAGGAGAATCATGCGATGATCTCTATTTCAAAGCTCTATGAAGTGCTATGGGGCAATCAATCGGGTTTTCAAGATTTCGAGTTGCAGGCAGCCCTTTTCCTTCACTTTATCTTGACAGATAGGCGGACTGCACTGAAGTTTACCCTTCAGAAAATTGGCCGTTGATAAGGAGATATATATGTATCTGACAGATGCCCAGCTTTTGAGCGAAATCCGACGCTGTGAATACTGCGCCACAAAGCCCTGTAAAACTGCTTGTCCCTGCGATTGTTCCCCTGCGGACTTCATGATGGCAGCCAGCGGTTTTACCGTTTCCGATTTTAAGCGGGCTGCAGGAATCATCCTGGCCTCAAACCCTCTGGGTGGCATCTGCGGCGATGTTTGCCCGGATCATCACTGCGTGGCGGCTTGTTCCCGTGAGAAGTTTGATCGACCGATCCAGATTCCGACAGTGCAAGCCACCATCATCAAAAAAGCCCGGGAACTGGGTGCGGATCCGGAATTTATCCTGCCTCGGCCTAATGGCATCAAGATTGCCATCGTGGGCGGAGGTCCTGCCGGCATCGGCACTGCCGTGACTCTGCGGCAATTGGGCTATGCACCCGAGATTTTTGACGCCGATGAGCCCGGTGGTCAGGCTGCCTTGATTTCTGATGCCAGGCTTGATCAAAAGATGCTGAAGGCTGATCTGCTTTGGGTCTCTGAGGCTTTTCAGATCGTTCGTCACAAACAGCAGATCGAGGAGCCCAGAGCGCTGCTCAAGCAATGCTACAAGGCAGTTGTCGTGGCCGGCGGGCTGAACGATCCCATCCGGCTGAATATCCCCGGGGATGATAAGGCCATCTATGGCATGGATATCCTGAGGCAGCCCGGATCTTTCTCATTTGAAGGCAAGCGCGTGGCTCTGGTGGGTGGAGCGATCGCTGTGGATCAGGCTATCACAGTCGCCAAAGCCGGAGCTTCGCATGTGGAGATGTTTACGCTGGAGACCTTTGCTGAAATGTCGCTTAATGACAAAGAAAAGAAGATCTTGATCGAAAATGGCGTGCTTTTCAGTCACCGCAGCCGCATCAGCGAGATCGTCAATGAAGGCTCCGCCACGACCGGCATCAAGGTGAAGAAAGTCACGCTGCCGCAAGGCGAAAGCTTTGATCCTTCCCGAATCATCGATGAGGAAAACTCCGGCGAGGTCTTGCGTCCCTTTGACCTGGTGATCATCTCGGTGGGCAATCGCCCTGCTTTCAAGATCGAAGGCGAAGGTATATATAGCAGCGGCGGCATGGTGTGTGGTCCCTGCACGGTGGTAGAGGCAGTGGCTGCGGGCAAAAACACGGCCTTCAAGATACATGCAGATCTGCATGAGGACGCCAGCTTCAAAGAGCCTGAAAAGCCCACCAAGAGCGTCTTACAGGTGCCGGGTTGGAACAGGATACCGGTGTCTCTGGAGACGGATTTCTTTGGCCGCAAGATGCGCTCTCCCTTCATCCTTTCCGCTGCTCCGCCGAGTGACGGTTATGAGCAGATGAAGCTGGCCTACGAGGCCGGTTGGGCAGGCGGCATCATGAAGACCTCATTTGACAATCTGGAGATTCACATTCCCAGTGAATATATGTTTGTCTGGGGCGAAAAAGGGCTCACTTTTGCAAATTGTGACAACGTCTCGGAGCATCCTCTGGATCGCGTCTGTGAAGAAGTGGCGCATCTGGTGAAGGAGTATCCGGATCGGCTGACCATGGCCTCCACCGGCGGACCTGTCACCGGCAATGATCCCTCAGATAAGGCGGGCTGGCAAGCAAATACCAAAAAGCTGGAAGCCGCTGGAGCGATGGGAATTGAGTATTCACTATCCTGTCCACAAGGCGGAGATGGCACTCAGGGTGATATCGTGGCGCAGGATCCCGTGCTCACGGCCAAGATCATCGACTGGGTGATGGAGATATCCGATCCAAAGATCCCCAAGCTCTTTAAACTGACCGGTGCCGTGACGGCCATCTATCCCATCATTAGCGCCGTGAAGGAAGTCTTTGACCGCTATCCTGGCAAATATGCCGGGGTCACTTTGGCCAATACCTTCCCCACTCTGGGCTTCAGGGATGCGGGAGGTATTTGGGAAAAAGGCATCATCGCCGGAATGAGCGGTGCGGGCGTATTGCCCATCAGCTATCTGAGCCTGGCCCGCGCGGGCGGGATGGGCGTCTTTATCTCCGGAAACGGGGGAGCGATGAATCATCACGATGCGGCCAATTTCCTGGCGCTGGGCTGTAAAAATGTGCAGTTTTGCACTCTGGTGGAGCGCTATGGATATGGCATCATCGATGAGCTGGAAAGCGGACTCAGCCACCTCCTGCAGGAGCGCGGCATCGGTAGTGTGGATGATCTCATCGGCATTGCGCAGCCGGATCCCATCACAGATTTTATGGGTCTGGCGCCCAAACACAAGCATTCAAGCCTGATCCGGGAGCCTTGTG
The DNA here is from genome assembly GCA_964637055.1 of uncultured Candidatus Cloacimonadota bacterium. Classification (GTDB taxonomy): domain Bacteria; phylum Cloacimonadota; class Cloacimonadia; order Cloacimonadales; family Cloacimonadaceae; genus UBA5456. The sequence continues at coordinate 341 of CAZWUD010000072.1, read as the reverse complement.
TGAAGTGCGGAAATTGCACACGCTGTCCCTATCTGGCCATCGAACTGGATGAGGAAGGCTACCCGGTGATCGATGAGGAAAAGTGCATGGGCTGCAGCCTCTGTGTGCAGCTTTGCTGGGTCGGTGCGCTGGAGATGGTCCAAAACGAAGATTGAATATCAATATCCAAAGTAGAATAGGGTTGAAAAGTGCTGGGGTGCGGGAGTTGTTGAGAGGTTCACGCAGATTACGCGGATAAAAACGCAGCTTTACGTGGATGATTATCTCTCACAGATCTCACGGATCACACAGATTTCTATTAAAGATAATAGCCGGATGCTTTAGCTTCCGGTATTATGGGC
>CAZWUD010000071.1:0-7229 GCA_964637055.1 uncultured Candidatus Cloacimonadota bacterium | reverse complement strand
AACTTCTGTCTCCGCGTACAGCAAAGGTAAATTTCTGACCGGGGTTGAGATCGTATTTTGTCTTCAGGTTGATATTATAGCTGTTGTAATTTCTATTACCCAGATCAATCCCGAGGACATCTTCTCTGTCCAAATATGGGCTATAAGGAGCATAGCTGTCATCCAGCAGGCTCCGGCCGTTCAGCATGTAGTCATTGTTCGGATCGGTCTCATAAAGGTCTTTGTAACGACCGTCCAACCACTCACCGGCACCATTCAGATAGAAAGTCAGACGTTCTCTGAGATTCATCGATGCAAAGGGAATAATCGGTCCGCCAATGGCAAATTTGAGAACGTCAGAATTGCGCCCCTCTCCAATGATATGGTCGGTATTGTACTCGACCTTTCCGGAGAAATGGGAACTACCGTCTTTGGTGACGATATTGATCACACCGGATTGAGCATTTCCAAACTCAGCCGGAAATCCACCGGTCATCACCTTCATATCTTTAATGGCATCGGTATCCACCGAAAGTGCACTACCGCCATCAACGGGGTCGCTCACGCTCATGCCGTCAACGGTGAAATTCACCTCGTTGGCACGACCGCCACGAATATGCAGCTCACCGCCGATATTGGTGACACCCGCTTGCAGAGAGACAATGTCGGCCACGCTTGTGACAGAAGAGTCTGAAAGACGATCCATCTCGATCTGACGGGAAGAACCGGTACGGTCACGCTCCACAACGTCTTGCGTGGCCTGCACCACGACCGTTGCGGCCCGCACACCTGCACGATTCATCTCGGGTGACATAGTGTAGGTTTGCCCCACCTGGACCCTCACATTTTCATAAGTCACTTCATCATAACCGACAAGAGTGAGCTTTACTGTGTAGGTTCCCGGGGGAATATTAATAATAATTACCTGACCACGTCCATCGGTCTGGCCACCGGTTATACGTTGTGTGCCGGACATTACCACGACATTCACAAATTCCACTGGGGCACCTCCACCGTCGCGAACGCGCACGGCAAGACGACCTGTAGTCTGGGCTTCGAGGCTTGCAACACCAACGAGCAACACTATTAGCAGGATCAATGCAGTTTTTCGCATCGATAAACCTCCCTTCATCCTGGCTTATTTTCTTTTAAAATTAGTACTTAACCGAGAGAGCAACCCCAAAAAGCAAAAGGGCTACTTCTCTTAAAACTCTTATATCTGAGCTCTTAAAATCAGTCAAGCAGTTTTTTTGCATAAAGCACAATGACCCCGCTTCACAGCTGGACAAGGCGCTTGTATAGAACGTAGTTATATTCGTCATCTGAACCATACTTTGCCAGCAGTTTTTGCAGGGATCAATTCTCCCAGATGCTGCAGATCCTGGTCTTTGCTAAATTGTTCTGCCAAAGCAGGACTCATCACACAGACCATGCCGATGCCCAGATTGAAGGTTTGCCTCATCACATCCTGGCTGACATTGCCGCCTTTCTGGATGAGGTGGAATATGGCGGGAATGCGGCTTTCGTCGAGCTTGATCTCGGCTGCGAGATCATCGGGAAGCACGCGCGCCAAATTGCTGGCTATGCCGCCTCCGGTGATGTGAGCCAGAGCCTTCAGCCCGGGATTGCACAGATAGCCTCTCAAGGGCTTCAGATAGCTGGTGTGCACCTGCAAAAGCGCATCTCCCAGAGTCCCGGAAAGCTCGTCCACTCGGGAATGCATCTCCAGTTTCATCCCGTCAAAGAGGACTTTACGAGCCAAAGAATAGCCATTGGTGTGCAAACCCGATGAGGGCATGCCCAAGAGCAGATCTCCGGCAGCAATGTTTTTGCGGGGGAGCAATTGCTTCTTTTCCACCATGCCCACGATGGTGCCGGCCAGATCAAAATCCTGAGGCTGATAGAGCCCTGGCATCTCGGCCATCTCTCCACCGATCAGAGCGCAGGAATTTTCCCGGCAAGCCTTTACAAAGCCATCAATGATATCGGATATCACATCAGGTGAAAGCTTGCCCACTCCGATATAGTCCAAAAAGAACTGAGGCAGAGCGCCCTGCACCAAGATGTCATTCACACAGTGATTCACCAGATCCTGGCCTACCGTATTATATATACCGGATTTGACGGCGAGCAACAGTTTGGTGCCCACCCCGTCAGTGCTGGCCACCAAGATCGGATCTTCCCAAGCCTCTTTGTCTATGCGGTACAATCCGCCAAAACTGCCGAGTTCGCTGAGGACATTGCTATTGAAGGTAGAGCGCACGCGATCCTTGATCGCTATCACGGCCTCTTCCCCGGCCCGGATATCGACCCCGGCTTGTTTGTAGTCCACCGGTTTTATATGATTATTTGACATAGCTTTCCCCTTTAGTATCGATCAATCTCTGCACGCTGTCGTAGCGTGTGTCATCGATCATATTTCCGGCATGGATGCTGGCATTATCCAGTCCTATGAAGCTGATGATAACCGGGCTCAAGGTGCCAGCTCCTCAGTCTGTACGGCGGTGCTGTCCCGAAATTCGGCTGCCGGTTGATCTGCGACATTACCCATTTTTTGCAAAATCCCCATACTGTATATGATGGCCACCAGGATGATGACCATGATGATCAGCTTGCCCCAGTTATGGCTCTTTTTACGCCGCTGTTTCCAGCGTTCATCGATGCGGTCGTTGAGGTCGTTCACTGACTGATCTCCATCAGGAATTGCTCAAATCTGCGCACACCCTCGGTGATGTTTTCCATGCTGTTTGCATAGGAGAAGCGCACCGTACCCATCAGGCCAAATGCACCCCCGGCGACCACTGCAACACCCTGTTTTTCCAAGAGCAGATCGCAGAAGTGATAGGCATTTTTGAGCCCGCAATTGTTGTTGTCCAGATACCACTCGATATTGGGCATGATGTAAAATGCACCCTGAGGTTTTTTGCAATTCAGATACGGGATTTTCATCAGTCTGTCATACATGTAGTCTCGGCGTTGCCAAAACTCTTTGCGCATGTTTTCGATAGAGTCGTCTTCTTCACTTAAGGCCGTCACGCAGGCTTTTTGAGTGATGGAATTCACACATGAGGTGACGTGTGCCTGCACACGGCTTGCCGCGCCGATGATGTGAGCAGGACCGGCCGCATAGCCCAGACGCCATCCTGTCATCGCATAAGCTTTGGATACGCCGTTGATCACCACAGTGTTTTCTTTGATCTCATCACCCAGGGAGGCGATAGAGATGTGCCTTACATCATCATAGACCAGGCGCTCGTAGATTTCGTCCGAGATCACCAGGATGTCATTTTTCACGCAGATATCGGCAATGGCTTCCAGCTCCTCGCGGGAATATACCGCTCCGGTCGGATTGTTTGGTGAGTTCATTAGCAAAACCTTTGCGCAGGGGCTATCCTCAATGGTCTCGATCAGGACATCTGGCTGGATCTTATAGCTGTTGACCGGATCGGTCGGCACGTAGACCGGCACCGCATCCGCCAATAATGCCTGATAGGGATAGCTCACCCAGTAAGGACTGGGAATCAAGACCTGGTCATCGGTATCGCAGACTGCGATCAGCACATTTGATATGGATGCCTTGGCCCCTGGCGAGACCAGGATGTCCTTGGGAGTGTAATGAAGCCCGTTATCTCTTTCCAGTTTATCACAGATTGCCTGGCGCAGTTCAATGATGCCCGCATTGGCGGTATAGCGCGTGAAATTGTCGTCTATAGCCTGATGCGCTGCTATCTTGATATATTCCGGAGTGTTAAAATCCGGTTCTCCCACACCGAAGTTTATCACATCGATGCCTTCAGCTCTCATTTGCGCTGCCTTGGCGGTGAGGCTCAAGGTAGGTGAGGGTTTGATCAATTTCGAACGATTTGACAGCTTAATAGCCACCGTAATCCCCCTATATTTTATTATTTATTTGACATTAATAAGACGAGGACAGCCGTATTGACGATGTCCTGGGTCGAGCAACCCCGAGAAAGATCACAGATCGGGGCAGCCAATCCCTGGATGATGGGTCCAATGGCCTCATATCCACCCAGGCGTTGCACCAGTTTATAGCCGATATTACCGGCTTGCAGATCGGGGAAAATCAAGGTGTTTGCCCGCCCGGCGACCTTGCTGCCCGGAGCTTTGCTCCCCGCGACCTTTTCCACGATAGCGGCATCCAGTTGCAATTCACCATCATAGGCAAAATCTACTTTCCTTTCATCCAGGATAGATTTGGCGGAGCGTACTTTTTCCACCAGTTCATGCTCAGCACTGCCTTTTGTGGAAAAGGAAAGCAGCGCCACAAAGGGCTCGTCACCCAAAATCTGGCGTCTGGTCTCGGCGCTTGAGCTGGCAATGTCTGCCAATTGCTCTGCTGTGGGATCGGGCACCACTGCACAATCCCCAAAGAGATAGCTGGGCTCCCCACTGCGGGGTGATACCATGATAAAGCTGGAAGAAACCGTCTTCAATCCGGGCTTGACTCCCACCACGTGCAAAGCTGCCCGCAATACGTCGGAGGTGAGGTTTGATGCACCGGCCACCATACCGCTGGCTTTGCCCTCTCTGACCATCATGGCTCCAAAGTAAAGTGGATTTTGCATGGTGATCAGGGCTTCCTGGACGCTCATCCCTTTGGCTTTGCGCTTTTCATACAGGATTTTTGCAAAATGTTTCAGGTCATCACTGCCCTTGGGATCGATGATCTGGCAATCGCTCAGATCAAGCCCCTGTTCTTTGGCTTTGGCAAATACCTGAGCGCTATCTCCCAAAAGCACCACGCGGGCAATCTTGCGATGGCTGATTTCGGAGGCAGCTTCCAGACTGCGCAGGTCATTTGATTCGGGCAGGACGATGGTGCCACCGATTGCGATGGCGCGTTTTTTCAATGTTTCCAAGATATGCATTTATATTCTCCAATTATTATTCAGATTCCACTACGATCAAGGAGAGGTCCGCCACGCGGAAAAACTCCCTTCTGATCAAGTTTAGCAGAGCATAACGATTTTGCCTGAGCGCATCGTCTTCACAATTCACCAGCACCCGGTCAAAGAACTCGTCGATCGCATCGGCAATACCGATCAGATCTTTCAGAGCCCCCCTGTAATCACGCTGGGACAAGGCCTCATTGATGAGCTGGCTCAGCCGCTTTATAGCTTCGTGCAAATCCCGTTCCGCTTCTTCTTCAAAAAGCCCAGAGTCGAGCTTTGCAAAGCTTTTTTCTTCGGCAATGATATTGGCCACACGCTTAAAACCGAGAACCAGGCGGATGAAATCATCTTCAGACTTCAGATCCTGCAGTGCCCGGGCACGCCCGATCAGATCCGGTAGATTTGAGATCCCACCCAGCATCACGGCCGCTGCCACATCATAGCCGATGCCCAGCTCTTTGAGCAGCCAGCGCGCTCTTTGGCTAAAGAAATTGCGAATCTGCTCCGGCGCCTCAGCTTCCAGGGTCAATTCCTCTTCCAAAAGCTCAATGCTGCGGGATATCAGATCCATGAGATCGATCTCCCAGCCCCGGTCTGCAATGATCTGCACCAGCCCGGAAGCGGCTCTGCGCAAAGCAAAAGGATCTGCACTGCCGGTGGGGACTATGCCCACTCCGATGATGCCGGCCACGGTGTCCAGCTTGTCACAGACGGCACAGATCGCACCGCAAGCTGTCTGGGGCAGAGAGTCCTTGCTGCCCCGCGGCATATAGTGTTCATAGATCCCTTCTGCCACCTCAGGGTCTTCGCCGGAGGCCAGAGCATATTCCCTGCCCATATATCCCTGAAGCTTGGTAAATTCTTTTTCGCCCAGCATCAAGGTCACCAGATCCGCTTTGCAAAGCTCGGCGGTTCTGAGCGCTTTAGCTTTTTGGCTGTCCGGGAGCTTCAGTTCATCGGCCAGATATCCAGCCAGCTTGACGATGCGGGCTGTCTTGGCAGCCATTGTGCCAAGTTTGGATTGAAAGACCACACTTTGCAGACGCTCCAGATATGTCTCCAGAGGCAGTTTGCAGTCTTCTTCAAAAAACCAGGCGGCATCTTCCAAACGGGCAGCCACCACCTTTTCATTGCCGGCGCGGATCTTATCCATGGCTTTGGGATCACCATTTGAGACAAAGACAAATTGATTCACCGGCTGGTCATTTTTATCATAGACAGAAAAATACTTTTGATTTTGACTGATGGTGGAGCTTATCACTTTTTCGGGAATCTCCAGAAAGCTGGGGTCAAATTCCCCGATCACGGCCTGAGGCTGTTCCACCAGGTTGCAGACCGTCTCCAGAAGCCGCTGGTCTTCTTTGATGTGATAGTCGCTACCCTCAAAAAGAGCGGCACACTGCGCCTGGATCATAGCTTTTCTCTCATCACGATTGACGATCACGCCGGCTGTCTTGAGAATGCTTTCATAGCGCTCGGCATGATCTATCTCCCAAAGCTTGTCCAGCCCCAGATAGCGGTTTCCGCGGCTCTGATTGCCGGCTTTGATGCCAAAGAAATCCAGCTCGATGAGCTCTGTGTCCCAAAGCGCCACGATCCAGCGGATTGGACGGGAAAAAGCCAATGCGGGATCGCGCCAGATCATCTTCTTGGGCAGGGGAATCTGCCCAATCACCTGCAAAATCCATTCCCGCAAAATATCCACCGTGGGCCTTCCCGGCTGCACAAAACTGACCGCCAGTACCTCTCCCTTGGGAGTGTCCTGGATAAAGATGTCGTCCTTGCCGGCTCCGCTTTTCCTCAGAAATCCATTACCAGCCGGACTCAGCTCACCACTCTCGGTATAGGCAATCTTCACGGAGGGGCCGTTTTTGGTGATCTTTTGATCATCCTGTTTTTCGGGCAGACCGGAGCACCAAATGCTGAGTCTGCGAGGAGTGGAGCCGATCTGAATCTCTCGGGAGGAGAGCCTCTCGGCCTCAAGAACTGCGCCAAAGGAAGCTCTGATCTGATCAATTGCCGGCAAAATGACGTGGTCCGGCAGTTCCTCTATTCCCAATTCAAATAAAAATGAATGCAAAAAATCCTTCCTTCACTTATTTTGACAAATTGTATTTCAGACTTAACTGATTGATCAAGCCCAGATCCCCATAGGAGGATATTGCATAGTCCAGATCAAAATTCCCTGTCTTCCAGCCCAGGCCAAAGCTGGCTCCTCCGGTTTTGCCCAAAATGCTGCCCATGTCATAATCCTGAAAATCGCTACGCAATCCCGCTCTAAGAAAGAGGCTGGGATGCACCTGATATTCCCCGCCCAGACGTAGTTTGATATTTTCC
>CAZWUD010000070.1:0-7352 GCA_964637055.1 uncultured Candidatus Cloacimonadota bacterium | reverse complement strand
ATGATTTTGTAAGTATCTCGGTAAAAGTTCTTTTCACTGCCGTAGGGATCCTCGATATCTCCATCATATCCGGTGATCTGGTTCAAAGTCAATATCTTATGCGCCATATTCGGATCTGCCTCACGCAGGAAATCGCGCTGGCGTTCCTCCATCGTGAGCACCAGCCAGGAAGCGGAAATCATCTGAGGCGTGATCTTTTTGGAAACGTGTTCTTGGGCTTCCGTGATCCCTGCCTCCATCAAAAGCTGCATTGAGGAAAGCGAGATCATGTGTCCCCCTTCCAGTAGTCCGCAACTGTCAGTTTTCAGGGGCATGTCGTCATCACGGATCATCTTGGCAAAAAGCTTCTCAGCGATCGGACTGCGGCAGATATTGGCAGTACAGACAAAGGGCACCAAGGGCTTTTCAAATGACTCATTGACCTCATAAAAAGGCACCGAACCCTCCCTGATGCACTTGAGTCCTTCCAGGCCAGTCTCTGCATCTGTGATATGCTCAACGATCGTGGAGCTTGCCGCAGCACCCGTAAATGCATTTTTATGAGGGATCAAAGCCACATCATACCAAGAGTCGTAATACTTCTCGATCTTGGCTAGGTCGTTTTCGGGGGGAAGACTGGAGTAATTTATCGAAGTGCTGACAATGGGCTCTTCCAAAAGATCGATAAAATAGCGCAGTAGCGGATCTGCGGGAACTCGAAAAGCCACTTTGCCATTGACTGAGATATGCTCAAATGCCGGATCTGCAAGCTTAAATATGATAGTCAGATTCCCCGGGAAATACTGCTGCATCAGTGCATGCACTGAATCCGGAACCGCAATGTCATGCTGGGCAAACCAGCTAACATCCGGCACCAGGACTATCATTCCGCCTTTATCTCTTTTTTTGTATCCGTTGATTCGCTGGATGCTGTCAATGGCGGAAAGCCGCGCCCCAACGCCCCAAATGCTGCCGGTATAATGCAGGATGCTAACTTCATTGAGCGGGTTCTTTTTCAAGATCTCTTGCAGTTTCCTGGGAGAGGGGTTTTTAATTATTAACATCAATTATCCTTTGACAAAGTTCCATTTTATTCTCCATAGCACCGGGCACTAATCCTCAAAGAAAGGCAGGGGATTGATGGCAGCGCCGTTTTGACGCAATTCAAAGTGCAGTGAGGGCACCTGAGCAGATCCGGTCATGCCGCTGCGGGCTATCACCTGGCTGCGCAGGACACTATCCCCTTTCTTCACCAGGAGATCACAATTATAGCCATAAAGGCTGAAGAATCCATTTTGATGATCGATGATGATCATTTTGCCCTGACCGCCGTACCGGTCCGAGAAGATCACCTCGCCGTCGTCGATAGCGAGCACATTTGTTCCTTCCTTAACCGCGATATCGATTCCATTGCTCACCACTGATGTATTGTAAGATCTGGTTTCCTGTCCAAATTCACGGATGATGGCTCCACGCACCGGCCAGGCAATCTTAGCCTGCGTAAACTGATATGATGATGGCAATCTTCCGCTGTCTTCCATCAAGCGATTTATTAGATTTTGCAATTCCTCTGCATCCTGCCTGAGCCCATTGATCCTGGCCTGCAGTGCCTGCTCTTCCTTGGTGAGCTTTTGGCTTTCAGAATTTAGCTTGCGGAGTTCTGAATTGTACTTCCGGCGCTTTCTATCTTCGGCACGAAGCCTGCTATTGATGCGGGAGGCTTCTGTACTGGTCATTCTCTGTGCTTGTGTCAGCTTGACTGAATAGCCTTGTATATGATTTATATCGTTTTGATTATGGCAAATGAGATCTTGCAGATATTGCTGATCACGATGAGAGATTCCTCTGCTTGTATAACTGCGATCCACCCTCATCAATAGCTGCAGTTGCTGATTTTGCACTCTCTTAATATGACCCAATCGGTCTTGCGTGATGCGGATCCTTTTTTCAACCCGGGAGAGAGAATCGCGCACACTGCGCTCCGCTGATTTGAAGCGGTTTAAATTCTGATCCGTTACGCGCTTGAGTGAACTTGTCCGCTGGATCTTGGATTGTGTCTCCTGTTTTCTCTCGGCAGTTGCTCTGGCTTGTTCTTCTGCTAATTCCAGCTCCGCCTGAAGACGCTGCAGTTCCCGGACTTTTTGGTCCAGTTCATCTGCATAAAGCAATATGCTTGAAAGCAATATCATTATGATTATCAGTGTCTTGGGCATTATTCTCTCCATCAAAGCTTAGCTTTCAAAGTTTTTCATAACACTCAAGCTGTCAATGAGAATCTGAGAAATATCTCAAGCTGCCGATCTTAGAGCTCATCCCATACCACTTTGCCGCCAATCATCGTAAGATAGCTATGGGCATCAATCCAAAATTCATCCGGCTGTCCCCGATAGTCATCAATCACGATCAAATCTGCCAGATATCCCTTCTCGATCTTGCCTCTAATCTGCCCAGAACATGATGACATGGCTGCCCCAATGCTGTATCCGTCAATGGCTTCCTGGACAGTGATGGCCTCCTTCATATTGAGCTGTTCCAGCTCTGGATCCACTTTATGCCTGCGCTGGAGCGCGCTGTATATTCCGTGAAAAGGATTCATCGTTTCAATCGGCACGTCCGAGCCAAAAGCGTATGGTATCCCCGCATCCAGCAAGGATCTAAAAGCATAAGCCTCATGCTCCACATGCGGCCAGCTCTCATGTATCATAGGGATGTCATTGGCAATATGCACAGGCTGCAGACTGGCAAAAAGACCGCTCTTTTTCAGGTCTGCGATATCGCTCAAACGTATTGACTGCACGTGCTCAATGCGGTGAAATAGTCCGTGATAAGCCGCATTCTCATTGAGCCTTAAGGTAGCGTCGATAATCTGCCTCACACAGCGATCACCGATAGCATGGATAGTGCTGGCAAGTCCCGCTTTGGCGGCCTTTTCCATCTGAGCAAAAAGCTCTTCATCCCGATAGCGCAGTATCCCGAAATTGTCGTCCTCACCGGGATAGGGCTCAAACATCGCCCCGGTTCTGGAACCCAGAGAGCCGTCCCCAAAAAGCTTGAGTCCGCCCACCTTATAGAATTCATCTCCCTCATAGCTCTTCACTTCTCCCGCAATCATATCATCCAGTTCTGAGGATTGAAAATGCCAACAGAGCCTGAAGAGTGCGCCCTCTTTTTGTGCCTGGAGCAGGAGATCTTTGCTGGCCTGATACTCCATGGAGTGAAAGCCGACTATGCCCCAACGGTAGATCTCAGACACAGTTTCCCGGATACTCTTCACGAGGATTTCAGCCGGTGGATGAATTATGTATTTATCGACCAACTCTGTAGCGGTTTCATACAGCACGCCACTGAGGCTGCCATCGGCCATGCGCTCAAACTTACCTCCATCCGGATCACGACTGTCGTCACTGATTCCCGCGATCTGCAGGGCTTTGGTATTGAGCAATTTGGCATGATAGTCCCGGCTAAAGAGTGCCACCGGGATATCGGGGAATATCTCATCGAGCAGATGACGGTTCAGCCGCATGGGCTCATCCAGTAAATTGCGATTCCAGCCACCACCGAGTATCCACTTTGCATCCCAATCCAGCTCTTCCCGATACCGGATCAGATAATCCCGAGTCTCAGCTATCGTTTTGCAGCTCAGAAGATTTACCAACAGGCGGGCTTTTGAGTATTCCACAAAATGCGAGTGCGCATCGGTGAATGCAGGTAACAAGATACGGGATTGCAAGTCTCTTTCCCTGGTAGGAGCCGTGGCCAGATGTCGGCATTCCTGCAAAGTTCCGACGTGGACTATGCTGTCGGCTACCACCAGGACAGCCTCAGCTTCCGGATGGTCATAGATATGTCCATTGTAAAATATAGTAGTCATTTTAACCTCTTAATTGTTTGGATCAAAATGGCAGAATCCATCCCGATCTTGTTGCAGATATAGTCTCATCTGATCTCTTCTGAGCTGCTGCCCAGAGTGATGATCCAATTGACGCAGTTGTGATGTCTCAGCCCTTGCCAGACTGTTTGCTTCAGTCAATATCCTGTCGCAGATCACTTTCCAGGACCAAAGCACTGTCGGTTTTGGCATCCCGATATTTGATTATGATGGGGCAATACAGATGAAAGTCCGGGTTTTGCTTCAGCTGGCGAGATCCGGCCACCACCACTGCATTTTCCGGGATTGTAAAAGAAGCGCCTTCGTCACGTACCAGATATTTTCCTTTGGTGCTGTCATATATAGGGGTTGATGAATTGATAATGGTGCCCGAGGCGATCACTGCTCTTCGTTTGATGATGATTCCTTCATAGATGCCGGTATTGCCACCGATAAAAGCATCGTCTTCCACGATCACCGGCCTGGATCCGATTGGCTCCAGCACTCCGCCGATCATGGCGCCGGCAGAAAGATGCACCCTTTTGCCGATCTGCGCGCAAGAACCCACCAAAGCGTGAGAATCCACCATCGTGCCGCTGTCCACCCAAGCTCCGATATTGATGTATGCCGGCGGCATGATGGTCACGTCCCTGGCCACATAGCATCCGGTTCGGAGGGAAGTTCCGCCGGGCACGATGCGCACTTGGTCAGCCAGTTTCAGAGGCTTTTCCGGCAGGCTGTCCTTGTCAAAAAAGCTTTTGTGCTCAGACAGCGGATATTCCCTGAGCTGCCCCATTCTAAAACCTAAGAGTATGCCCTTCTTGACCCAGGCATTGACCCGCCAATTGTCGCCGATTTTCTCGCAAGCGCGGACTTCACCAAGGTTAAGAGCCTGGACAAAGGCCTCAAAAAGCACTCTGTCAGATCCATCGAATTCCTTCTTTGAGGATTCATAGAGGCCGCATATCTCATGTTCCAGATTCATTAGTGTCTCCTAAAAGCTTGATATATAAGTGGTAAAGCATCTTCCAATACAGCTCTGGGACAGGCAAAATTCAGGCGCATAAAACCGCTGCCTTCTTTGCCAAAGACCGTACCGGGATTCAAGGCCAATCCGGCCTCATCTTTCATCTTGTGGGTCAATTGGTCATCACTCATTTGCCAGGCACGCATATCCAGCCAGGCCAGATAGCTCCCTTCACAGGGGCTCATCACCAGATCAGGCAAATGCTTCGCCAGATATTGCTGCACATAATCTCGATTTGCCTTTAGATATGCCCTCAGCTCATTTAACCAGCCCTCAGACTCTGTATATGCCGCGATCAAGGCCGCGATGCCAAAGCTATTTCCCATAAATGTATGCAAAGCCCTGTTGAAATTTTGCAGATCCTGGCTGAGCTGAGGATTTTGCACCACCATCACCGCCGTGGCCAGTCCGGCCAGGTTAAAGCTTTTGGCGGGAGAAAATGAGGTAATCACATGCTTTCCACCTAATGATGCCATCGGAATGTGACGATGAGGTGAATACACGATATCAGCGTGGATTTCATCGCTAAAGATCAGCACATTATGACGCTGGCAGATCTCGCTCATGCGGGACAGTTCTTCTTTGCCAAAGACGCGTCCCACCGGATTATGCGGATTGCAGAGGATGAATATCCTGGCCTCTTTGGCCTTGGCTTCAAAATCCTCAAAGTCAATCTCATAGCGACCGCCCACGTTGATCAGGGAATTAGTCAGCAAGCTGCGTTTATGTTCCTTCACAACGCTGTGGAAGGGCGGATAGACCGGAGTCTGGATCAGGATGCCATCTCCCCGTGAGCTTTGGGTGAGCACGGTGATGGCCAGGGCGGTCATCACGCTGGGCACGGCTATCACATCAGATTCTGAGCTGTCGTATGAGTATTGGTTTTTTTGCCAGTTCTTTACGGCATCGGCAAATTCCGGGCCAATAAAATTGTAGCCAAAGATAGGATGTTCCAGCCTTTTCTTTAGCGCAGCCTGGATCTCATCTGACACTGCAAAATCCATGTCTGCCACCCAGAGCGGCAGCAGGTCATCACGGCCGTAGATCATCTTCAGACCGTCATACTTGAAACATCCGGTGGCTTTGCGTTCTATGATCTGATCAAATCTTTTCACTGGCCATCTCCTTCAGATAGTCCAAAATACCTTGCATTTTTTCGGGAATCACGGCTTGCTCCGCCATGTCTGCTACGTTGAGCATGATCTCCAGAATATGCGGGAAAGAAGCTGGTGTGCTGATCTGTTTGCTTTCACCCCTCTCATCGCGATAGGATATCAACATATTGTATGTCACTTTGCGCAAAAGGTCAATGCTCTGGATGCTATCATAGGGAATGATTATGGATTTTTTGGCGATATACCCCATTTTCAGGTGATCTTCCAAAAAGCTGATGCTATTCAGGCTCGTGATCCGGCGCAAGATCGAATCCAGCCCCACAAAGAGAATCACAAATGGTACGATCTTGTAAAATACCGGAGCCTCTGCATTGACTACAAAGAGCAGAAAGTAGAGGCTATATACTATCATCAAAAAAGACATTATGATCATGAACCAGCGCATAGTCCGATGATAGCGATAGACTACCGGGATCTTGTCCCTGATATACTGGATCTTTTTTATTTTTTTCGGCATTTATACTCACCGTAAAGCTTGCGGATGCTCTCCAGAATTGCTTCTGTGGCTGGCACCGAATCAAAAAGGATAGAATTCTCGTTTTCTCCGTGGAAATCATTGCCAGCAGTGATGTACAACCCGTTATTCTGAGCAATTTCAATAAATTCATCCACCTGATATTGATAGTGGTCCGGATGCCAGGCTTCCAAGCCGTCAAGTCCCATTTCCACAAAATCATGCACAAAGTCCGGGTTACTCAGCTTTCCCGGATGTGCGACCACAGCAAATCCACCGGCTCCGTGTATGATCGAGATCACCTTTGGCACGCTGTGTTCCGGCTTTGGTACAAATGCCGGTCCATTGTTGCCGATAAAAAGGTCAAAGGCCTCATTCTTGTTTCTGACGTAACCCTTTTCCACCATCACTCTGGCCAGATGAGGCCGGGCTATCAGCTCCTCAGCTCCGGCCATGCCGAGCACTTCATCCAGCTCGATCTTCATGCCCAGGTCATCCAAAAGCTGGATCATCCCAATCGCCCGCTCACGTCTTCCCACCAAATAGCTGGCGGTAAGCTCCTTGAGGGCGGCATTTTCAAAATCACATCCATAAGCCAGGATGTGCACGTCATTTCCCTGATGCATGGAGCTAATCTCGATGCCGGGAAGGATGCGAAGCGGAGAAATATCCTCAGGGAGCGCGTCATAAGCAGCAGTAGTGTCATGATCTGTAATGGAGATCAGATCCAGTCCGATCTTCTTTGCCTGCTGTACGAGTTGCCTGGGGCTTAGTGCTCCGTCAGACGCGGTGCTGTGCAGATGCAAATTCACGCGTCTGATATCATTTATTTCTTTTACTATCATAATC
>CAZWUD010000069.1:0-7354 GCA_964637055.1 uncultured Candidatus Cloacimonadota bacterium | reverse complement strand
AAGAAATGTCCCAAACAGTATGGAGCGGGGGAGCCGTCTTCAGCACGCCCCCAAAGCCCATTGAGGTAGCTGCCGGTTTGCAAAGCGGCAGAGAGGATCTCCACCATCGTTCCCAGTCCATAACCCTTGTGACTGCCTGTGAGCTCATCTGTGCCTCCCAAAGGCAGGAGGCAGGCCGTCTGTTCGATCAGGTCATTTAGCAGCTTGCGGGTGTCGGTCTGGGGCTCGCCCTGGCGATTGATAGCCCAATATGGCGGTGTATCCTTTTCTTCACGGGCATATTGTTCTATCTTTCCTCTTTGAGAGATGGAAGTCGCTGCATCATAGATGAAGGGATAGGGCAGATTTGTCGGCGCACCGAAACAGATCGGATTTGTGCCCAGAAGGGGAGCCACACCATGAGTGGGGCAGATCGAAGGACGGGCATTGGTAAAGGTGAGTCCGATCATATCTGCTTTGGCAGCCATATCCGCGTAATATCCGCAGATGCCATAGTGGCTGCTATTGCGCACTGCCACAGAGCCCATGCCGTATAGCTTTGCTTTTTCGATGGCAGTCTGCATGGCTTTTGTGGCGATCACATGTCCCATACCGTGATTGCCGTCCCAGACCGCGGTGGCATAGCGATCCCGAATCACCTCGATATCGGTGATCGGTTTTTGGATGCCAAGTTTGATGCGGTCATAATACATCTTGAGCCTGCCGATTCCGTGGGATTCGATGCCCCGCAGATCGCTGGCGATTAATACATCGGCACAGATCCGGGCATCTTGCTCGGGCACATCGATGCGCGTAAAGACCTCAATCATAAAGTCAAAGAGTTTTTCAACCGGTAAGTAGATCATAGATTTTCCTCCTTGTCAAAAACCACTGCATTCAGAGGGGGGAAGCCGTTGAAACAGACGGATGAGTAGCTCCTGGTATAAGCCCCCGAAGTAAAGATGTATATCCTGTCTCCGATCTGAGTGCTATCGGGCATATAGTATTTAAAATTCTCATACAAAATGTCCATGCTATCACAACTGGGACCGGCCAGGATGATCTCGTCAGCCATGCCTTCACGTTCAAAATAGATGGGAAACTTGATGGATTCATCAATGGTTTCGATGAGCCCGCCAAATTTACCGATATCAAGAAATACCCATTGATACATGTTGTTCTTTGATTTACGGCTGATATTGACGACTTCCGCCACGATCAATCCGGCATCAGCCACCAGAGAGCGCCCCGGCTCCAAGATCAAATGGGGCATATTATCTCCAAAATCTTCCTGGATAAAACGCGTGATCTCCTGAGCATATTCTTGCACAGAAAAGGTGGGGTCCACATAGCTGGCCGGAAATCCGCCACCCAGATTGATCATTTCCAGTTCGAGACCCACTTCCGCCGCTGCATCAAAGAGGTATTTGCACTTTGCGATGGCGTCGTCCCATTGACCGATATCGCGTTGCTGTGAGCCCACGTGAAAAGAAAGTCCATAGGGCTTCAAACCCAGCTCTTGAGCCTGCAAGATGAGGCTGAAAACGATATCCGGGTGAGCACCGAATTTACGGGAAAGAGGCCAGTCCGCTCCGGTACCTTCGGTGAGCAGGCGGAAAAAGACCCGGGCACCGGGGGCTACCTCAGCGATATTGGCCAGATCAGTCTCACTGTCTGTCACAAAGAGCCGCACACCCTTTTCGTAAAAATAGGCGACATCGCTTTTCTTTTTTATCGTGTTACCAAAGCTCATTTTCTGGGGGCTTGCTCCCAGTGACAGCATCAGGTCCAGCTCATAACGGGAAGCCAGATCAAAATTTGAACCCTTGTCGATCAAGAGCTTGAGAATCTCCGGCATGGGGTTTGCCTTGACGGCATAATAGATGTCCGCAATCGGAAAGCTGTTGCTGAGTTCGTCATATTTGTTACTGACCAAATCTGTATCCATCACCAGGACGGGGGTGGGCAGATCTCGTGCAAAATCCATGATTTGCCTGAAGCGATCAGGATCCATATAGCGTTCGATCGTGAAATTATAAGGCTCTTTGTACATGGCTCAACCTCTAATGTTGATATTTAGCGCAATTTATTGTAGCCGGGAATTTGTGTCAAATGAATATATCATCACAGCTCTGGCGATCAAGCATTTCTTCCAAAACCCGGGATAAAAGCCGGTTATTCGAAAAGAGGTCTGACTCCAAATGATGATTCCCCGCAGCATTCTCCGCCATGTCTGCAAGCTGATTTCAAGCAGGCTTTGTGCCACGATCAAGCTCTGGCCAGGGGAGGATCGTGGCTTCATCCCAGTTCAGAGCCTGGAGAATTGCTTTGGCAGCTTTGGTGGATATATCACAGCCGCCTCAGCTTTGGGCTTGACGGCTTTGGGGCGGGTGATTTGCCTTGCATCATGAAAAAGATCATCCACGTGGACATGGACGCTTACTATGCAGCGATTGAGATCCGGGAAGACCCGTCGCTCAAGGGAAAGTGCGTGATCGTGGGCGGCTCTCCCAATAGCCGGGGTGTGGTCTCCACCTGCTCCTATGAAGCCCGTAAATAGGGTATTCACAGTGGGATGAGCGCATATCAAGCCTGGAATCTCTGCCCTCAGGCAATCTTTGTGCATCCGCATTTTCAGCTTTATAAAGAAGTTTCCCTCCAGGTGCGGGATATCTTTTATCAGGTGACTGATGAGGTCGAGCCCATGAGCCTGGACGAGGCTTATCTGGACGTGACCGAAAATAAGATGCAAGAGCCCGACCCGGTGAAGCTGGCCATGTGGATAAAAGACGAGGTTCAGCGGCGCACTCGTCTGACTTGCTCTGCCGGCGTGTCCTACAATAAATTTCTGGCCAAAATCGGCTCGGATCTGAACAAACCTGATGGGCTCACGGTGATAAATGAGGACAATGCCCAAGAGATCCTCTTTGCCCTGCCCATCCGCAAGTTTCATGGCATCGGCCAGGTTACCGCTGCCCGCATGAAAAAGATGGGGATTCACAATGGGGAAGATCTTCACAAAAGAAAATTGGCAGAGCTGATGCGCATTTTTGGCAAAGCGGGATATTTTTATTACAACGTGGTGCGGGGCATTGACACAAGGGAAGTGACCAGATCCTGGGATCCCAAGTCTATCAGTTGTGAAAATACTTTCCCTGAGGATGTCGGCGATCTGGAAGATCTCCTGGACTACCTGCGCAAGCTGGCAGACAGGCTGTCAGAGCGCATGATGAAGAAAAAGATTCAGGGAAAAAGCCTGGTGCTCAAGCTCAAGTATGACAATTTTGAGAATATCACCCGCAGCATGAGCCTGCCATATCTGACCGCTGATGGGGATATTCTCTATCAATATGGAAAGCAGCTACTGGTGACAAATTGGGATTCAGAGCGCAAGCTGCGGCTATTGGGGCTGGGAGTATCCAAGCTGGACTGTGATGCGGACTATGGGCAGATTGAGCTGGATTTGTAGAGGCCTGTCGATGCCGGGTCAGATTCAGGGCTTTGGTGAATATGAAAACCAGCTTTACCAGCTAAAAAACTTGCTGAGATGTCCTTTGATCTCGGGCACGCTTTGGCAGTGATTGATCTTGTTACGCAGGTCTGCTCCACCGGGGAGGCCTTTGGTATAGTGACAAAGCTGAGAGCGCATTTCCCGCACCACCGTATCTTCTCTTTTATATTGTAGCGCATATTCCAGATGCTTATATGCGGTCTCCAGAATCTGGCTTTTTGTGATGGGGCTATAGTTGCCCTGGGAAAGATACTCTTTGATTTGGGCAAAAAGCCAGGGGCGCCCCAGTGCTCCGCGGCCGATCATGATCCTGTCACAGCCGGTTTCCTGCTGCATTTGCAGAGCAGTCTCCGGGCTGGATACATCGCCATTGCCGATCACGGGGACTTGGGCGCTGCTCTTGAGCCGGGCGATGTGTTCCCAATTGCTGTGACCGGAAAAGACCTGGCTGGTAGTGCGGGCATGCAGGCAGAGGATATCTGCCCCAGCCTCCTGCATCATCAGGCCAAATTCAAGGTAGTTCAGGCTATTCATATCCCAACCGCTGCGAAACTTTACGGAAAGGGGGATATCAGATGGCAGCGCGTTACGAACGGCGGAAACGATTGAGGCGGCACGTGAGGGGTCTTTCATGAGGGCAGAACCGGCACCGCGCTTGACCACCTTTTTTACCGGACAGCCCATATTGATATCCACAAAGTCCGGCTTGAACGGGATCAAGGCTTCTGCGGCCCGGGCCATCACGAGTGGATCCGAGCCGAAGATCTGAACTCCGTATGGGCGTTCATATTCTTCAAATACCAGGTAGTTCAGGGTCTTTCCCTGATTTCGGATCAGCCCATCTGCGCTCACCATCTCGCTCACCAGATAGTCCACTTTCCAGTCTTTGCAGAGTCGGCGAAAGGCCTGATCTGTATAACCGGCCAGAGGGGCCAGGTAAAGGGGAATCTTAGTCTGGATGATAGACACCTTTGAGGGCGTTGATATCTACGCTGTCGATCTGCTCCGGCTTCATATGTTCCCGCGCAAAATCCATATACAGGTCGCTGTCGAGGAAGAAATCAACCAGATCAGCATCCAGATGGCCAAATTTGACCATCTTTGCCATGATATCAAGGGATTCGGAGAGGGTCTTAGCCGTCTTATAGGGACGGTCTGCGGAAGTGAGAGCCTCGAAGATATCTGCAACGGCTATCATGCGGGATTGCAGTGGCAAGTCCTCTGCCACCAGTCCTTTAGGGTAACCCTTGCCATTGAGTGCTTCATGGTGTGTGGATGCATAGAAAGCCACATTCTTGTATTTCTTGGGAAAACTCAATTGGGAGAGCATATCCCAGGTGACAGAAACGTGAGCGCGCATGACCTGAAACTCCTCTTCATTCAAAGTTCCCCGGCGGATGCTGAGATTTTTCTGATCAAGTTCATCCAAAATGTGGTATCGTTTATCTTCATAGACAAAGTCGATAGAGGCCAGTTCATTCATGCGTTCCAGGTCTTCATCCCGCACAAATTCTGCTCCGATGTTTAGCTTTTGGATGAAGTCAAGGGCTTCAGTCAGGTAGGCCACCGGATCTGTGGCAGAAGCCGGGAATTCCTTTTCCAGGAAGGCTTTGTATTTATCCTCAGTAAGCTTGAGCTGCAGATATTTGAGCAGGGTTACAAGTGTTTGGATGCGCTGATTGACCAGATCCACTCCATCCATGATGCGCTCCAGTTTTGTGCTTTTGTCCATCACAAATTCCGGAGTGATGATCTTGCCCACATCGTGCATCCATCCGGCCATTGAGATCTCTTTGAGCTCGTCTTCGCTAAAATTGACATCGGCATATCGGCCTGAAGTGCTGTGGTTTATCTTCTCTGCGATCATGTCCGTGAGCATTGCCACCCGGGTGATGTGGGCTGAGCTGTATTTGCTTTTACGCTCAATGGCGCCGGCTATCGAACGCATAAATTCCATCAAGAGGTTTTCCAGACTTCCTATCAACTTGCGGTTTGAGAGGGCTATTGCGGCCTGAGAAGCCAGCGAAGATAGCATTGCTCTGTGCTCTTGGGTGAATGTGGCGACTTCTTTATCTTCATCCAGTGGATTGATAAATTGGATCACGCCCAGCACCGTGTCTTCATGATCTTTGAGAGGGATGGTGAGCATGGCCTTGCAGCGGTAGTTTGAGCTGGTATCAAACTTTATGGTCCCGCTGATGTCATAGTCTTTTGTCTCATATACGTCGTCAAAACACAGACTCTGCTTATTGTGATACACAGCCGTCACGATGTTTGACATTAGCGGATTGCCTTTATCATCGTAGAGTGGCACATCCGGCCAACCGACCGGGCCGTGGGTCCCGCCCTGACGCATATTCATCGTGGCATTGTAAACGATCTCAAACTTTAAAGCGGTGGCATCATCATTTACCTTGTAGATAGTGGCGCCGTCTGCTTTTGTGAAGGCCACCCCTTCGTCCATGATCATGTCAAAGATCTTGTCCAGATCTGTTTCACTGGAAAGAGACAGGCCGATTTTTGTGAGTTGGCGAATATGCCGGATCTGTTCTTCGGCCATAGAAGAGATGCTTTCTACCACTTGATTCAGGGTCTTGTTTATCTGCACGTTGCTGCTAAAATCGTAACGCATAATAACTCCTTACTAATATTTCTCACTTGTGCAACCCACTATCCGACAACAAAATAGCCAATAACAGCTCTTGACAAAAATACCTCGTGTGTAATTGCGGTAATGTGACTAACGCAAAATAACAACACGAGGTATCACAATGAAATATCTAAGAATAGCCCCCATTTTGATAGTTTATACTTCATATATTTTGGTTTTAACGTTTTAACGTTTTAGGGTTGTCGGTCATTTTAGCTGAGCAGTACATTAGTGGAGCCTAGGTTCCAATTTTTGAGTTTTAGGGTTGCAGGCCATTTTGATTATACAATGCATTTATGAGGCCTACGATCATCATTCGGATTCTTTTCATCTTCTCGGTAAGCTCTGTTATGCTGACAGTATAACCTAAGCGTTCACAAATTATAAGCTGCGTCTCGATTTCGGCTAGTGATCCTTTGGCGATATACAAGAATTGGATAAACTCTTTAGCCTTTTTACGGCCTTGCCCTTCAGCTATATTAGAAGAGATAGAAATAGCCGCTCTACGCATCTGTGAGACCAGTCCGAACCTTTCGTTGTCAGGAAAAGCACCTGTCATCTTGTATACATCTTCCACAAAATCTATGCTCAATTTCCAAACTTCTAAATCTTTAAAAACTCTTCATAACTAGTCTCCAAATTCCCGCGACTCGATAAAACGTTAAAACGCTAAAACTCCGCTACTCGCTAAAACGATAAAACGTTAAAACGCTAAAACCTATTTAAAGAACTCAATCGTCCTTCTCAGCCCCTCTTTAAAATCCACCCTCACCTCATACCCCAAGAGCTCCTTCGCCTTATCTATCCCCGCCAGCGAATGCTTCACATCCCCCGCCCGGTCCGGCGCAAACTTCGGCTCCACATTCTTCCCCAAAATCTCATTGATCATATTCACCAAATCGATCAGGGTATAGCGCTTCCCGCAGGCCACATTGATCACCTCGCCCGATGCTTTCGGCGCCGTACAAGCTTGGATATTCGCCCACACATTGTTTTCCACAAAGGTGAAATCGCGGGATTGACTGCCATCACCATAGATCACAGGCTCTTTGTTCTGCATGATCAGCTTGATGAATTTCGGGATCACCGCCGAATATTGACTGGTAGGATCCTGGTTCGGGCCAAACACGTTGAAATAACGCAGCGCCACAGTCTGAAGTCCATATATCTTCGAGAAAATCTGACAGTAACGCTCCTGCGCATATTTGGTAAGC
>CAZWUD010000068.1:0-7425 GCA_964637055.1 uncultured Candidatus Cloacimonadota bacterium | reverse complement strand
TGGATCTTGACGGCAGTGACCTGCTGCTGGAGCCGGACCTCATGCAATACTCATCTACAGATTTCCGCCATATTCGCGAGATCATTGCAATCGGAGAAGATTACGCTCGGGAGAATATCGAAACAATCCGAGCTTTTTTCTCAGACCACCCTATAGATCATAGCGAAACTGGTCAAAGCCCTGATCCCAGATGCGATGAATATCATATCAGTCACATCGAGATCCATGGAAATACAAGGCTTAGCTCAGCCAAGATTCGTGAATATCTGGGACTGCAACCAGACAGGGTTTACAATCCCAAAGAAATATCACAGGCATGCAAATATGCCTGGAACTCACAATTCTTCAACGTCATCTATCCTGACCTCACTCCGTTTGAAGACGGCAAGTATGTCTTGAATATACATGTCAGTGAAAGAGAGCCCAAAAGCCTGGCCGTAAATAATGCCTATAACGAAGAGGACAAGCTCACCGCCAGCGTGATCCTGAGTCTGGAGAATTTGCTCTTGAAAAACTCAAGATTGCTGGCCGGACTCGTTTTGGGCGGCAGAAATGAGCTTAATGTCGATTATGTGAAAAACTTCGGTGATTTCTGGGGTGTTTATTACCGCATCTTTCCCTATATCAATGAAAAGACCCTCTATGTCTACAACGATGATCACTATCAGATAAACAGCGTGAAATCTCTGGAATATGGAGCCACCAGCGGCATCGGTATTTTCACAGAGCAATCCGCCATAGCAGAGCTCTTTTTGTATCACAGTAATACCAGGCTATACCGCGGGATATCAGAATCAGAAATGCCGCCGCAGCAATATACAGTCAGCGGTCTGGGGATTAAGGGTTATCACGAGAGCTTGGATGATTATGTCTTCCCCCATAGCGGTCTGAGAATGATGGGTAAGATGAACTTCGCACGCTATGACGAGTTCTCTGACTACATATACAACATGTTCAAAGGGGAGGTGGAGGCTTATCTGCCCATAACTGAGACAATAAGCATCCACTGCGCAGCAAAACTGGGGACCTACTTTGATTCCACTCCCAGAGACAAGTTTGATCCTTTTGCCATTGGCGGGATTAACGGATTCAAAGGCTACTCGCGCTATGAGATCAGTGCACCGCACTATCTGATTGCGGATCTGGGACTAAGTACCGAACCGTGGAAGAATGTGCATCTGCAAGCAGGGATACAGAGTCTTTCTTATGATGACAATGAGACTTGGCTACAAGATACTGATACAGAATACTGCTACTATATTGGCCTTGGGTTCGAGACAAGGTTTGCCCCCCTGCGCCTGCAGTTTGCTCTGAATGAGCGCTCTCGGGTCAACACCACGCTTTCTCTGGGCTATGACTTCGATGTCTTCGAATTCTCTCGCAAGTAAGGTATTGACCTGACCGCTCAGCCTAACCCTGCCAAGGAAGCATGTAGGATCTTACCTCTTCATTAAAGTATCTGTCGGTCATGGTTGCGATGAAATCACGAACCTGCTCTGCCGGGCTGAAGCGCTCCAGATATTTGTCTGTTTTATGATTCAGGAAGTGTTTGAAAATCCGGGAATCGGTGTTACGATGCTCGATATCATCCATGTATTTATCAAACATGATGCGTATTGTTCGGTAAATAACGTCATTTGACTTTTTCACGTTTTCATCAGTGTAAATGTGTTTGTAGTTAAACCGCTTGAGCTCCAATAAATGCTCTGAAGTCTCCTGATCAAATGCGATGAAATCCTGTTCATAGCTATTTACTATCACGCTTTTAACCAGGGTTTCTATGATCTGGCTATTTTTCCTACCCAGGTAATCTGTCTGTTCTTTTGGAAGATCTTCGCGCTTAAGGATGTTAAATCTAATGGCATCCTCAATATCCTGTCCAATGTAGGCGATGGTATCCGTGACCCGCACCACACACCCTTCCAGGGTGGCTGGCATCCAGGATACTTCCTTACCCTGGGTCTTTGCGGTTATGTAAGCCTGAATGTCTTCCTCGGATTTATCGGTCTGGGGGCGCAGCTTGGTGTTGTGCACTTCACCATCATGAGAGATGATGCCGTCTCTCACCTGAAAAGTAAGATTCAAGCCCTGCCCTTTTCGAGATATATTGTCAACGATATGCAAGGATTCGACATTGTGATGAAAATGGCCAATTCCAGCTTCCTGGCAGCTGATGCTAAGTGCCTTCTCACCGTCATGTCCAAAGGGGCAGTGACCCAAATCGTGTCCGAGGGCAACCGCCTCGATCAATTCTGTATTCAAGCCCAGATATTTGCCAATAGTCCTGGATATCTGAGATACATAGGCAATGTGAAGATTACGATTAGTCATCTCTTCGTCGATAAGGTTTGTAAAAGAGAACACCTGGGTCTTGCCATGGTAGCGGCGATACGCGCCGCTGTAGAGAACTCGGTCACGGTCCACTGCAAACCGGGAGCGCATCTGATCTGGTTCTTCATTCCGATTTCGCCAGGCTTCTTGATCACGAAATGCACGAGAGCCCAAAAATGCATCGTGCTGGGCTCGGATCTCATTGAAAATTGAATTCATTTTATTACTCATTGCTTTCTCCATATAGGCATAGCTTGTAAAGACAAGATAGAGCAGAATGAATTTCTGCCAATCAATAATTCTGTGGTCAAAGATTTGTTGGCAATTGGTCTGTAGATTGCTTAGTTTATAGGTAGAAAATTAAATCAAAGAGGAAGGATATGATGAAAAGAATATTAACACTCACCCTGCTGCTTGCAGCATTTAGCATTTTGATGGCCGTACCCCGCGAGATGGTCGTCGTGGAAGTGGCCACCGGCACCTGGTGTCCCTATTGTCCAGGTGCCTCAATGGGCACTCATGACCTGCTTGAAAATGGCTACGCAGTTGCCGTGATCAAAAACCAAAACGGCGATGCTTATGCAAACACCTATTCTAATGCCCGTAATTCATATTATGGAATTACCAGCTATCCCACTGCAAAATTTGATGGAGTCCTTACTTACGCCGGAGGAAGCAACAGCCAGTCACTTTACAGTGTTTACGCACCCCTGGTAAATCAAAGAATGGCTATTCCCTCAGCATACACCATCACTGCTGAAGGAGAGATGACCGATAATGTAATGGAAGTGGATGTTACAATCACCAAAGTGGAAAATGACACAAATACCGGTGTCGTTTTACATTCGTCTATTACTGAGTCAAACATCCAGCACAACTGGCAGGGACAGACCGAGCTCCACAATGTGAACCGGTTGATGTCGCCCAACCAAAATGGAACTCCCATCAGTCTCGGCACCGGAGAATCCACCACCATCACTCTGACTTTCAATCTCGCCTCAAGCTGGGCAATGCCAAATCTGGAACTTGTGCTTTGGCTCCAAAATGTAAGCAGCAAAGAGATTCTTCAGGGCAAAAAATATAGTGTGCCCGGTATCGCAGGAGCTTTTCCGGCATCACTTTCTAACATCGAATTTCCTGATACATACGTAGGTGGGGCTACCACGATCCCCCTCAACCTTTACAATTACTCAGATGACACTATCAATGCCAATATCGTGAGTGACAACTATGCTTTCATCGCAGATACGCCCTCAGTTAGCATCCCTCCTTTGCAGACAACTACTGTGCAGGTAAACTTCATTCCCAGCTCTGCAGGCGATGTCACTGGAAATCTGACCATCACAGGAAACTTCCCTCAACACCCCGAAATGGTGATTCCTATGAGTGGGTATGCCTTCATCAATACCGCACCCATTGCAGAAGATGTGATGCTCTATGGTCCTCCCGTCTATTTGCAGACTTTGGTCGGGACCTATTCATACAGCGATGCAGATGGCGATGAGGAAGGTCCCACTGAACTCGGTTGGTACCGCATCATTGGTGACAATCCACAACAGATCCCGAATGCGAACCAAATCACATACAGTTTACAGGAAGGGGACATGGGCCTGCAGATTGCCTTTGGCGTAATCCCAAGGGATAGCCACGGTATGCCGGGGGACCTCGTTCTCAGCGAACCATCAGATCCAATCGTGAATCTTCCTGCTCCCCAAAACTTCAGTGGCGAGCTAATTCCGCCCAATACGATTGTTCTCACCTGGGAGCGTCCTCAGTATTTCGAAGGTCGTGCATTTGTCGGATACCGTCTTTTCCGCAATGGGCTCTTGATTTCGACCATTACCACGCCTTCCACGCTCACATTCTCTGATACCTATGTACCTGATGGTGAGTATGAATATTGGATATGCAGTATGTTCAATAACCCCATGATGCTCTCTGATCCCAGCCTCTCGGTTTTTATTACCGTGGATAGCACCTCTGATGAAGATTTGGTAAATCAAGCTGAGATTAGCACCACTGCAATGCCAAATCCCTTCCGGAATCATACTGAACTGAGCGCAAAGACAACACCAAATTCAGAAATAAAATTCACCGTCTATAACCTGAAAGGCCAGCTCATCAGAACCTGGCAGAGCAGGAGCGATGCAAGCGGAAATGGCAGCATCAATTGGGACGGCAAAGACATGAATGGCAATGATACAGATAGTGGCATCTATCTCTATCGGTTCGAATCTTCCGGCCACAGCAAGATGGGTAAGCTGATAAAAATCGCCGAGTAAAACTGACATAATATATCATAACTGCCCCGGAATCTCAGGTTCCGGGGCAATTTTTTGTGGACAATATTCGCTAATTCTTAAAAATGACACGTCAATAGATTATTACTGAATTTCTGAGGTATATAAAGGATTAAATTATGAAAAGCGAAGCGGACAATCCGCTCTCTAAGATACGCAATATCGGCATCATGGCCCACATTGATGCCGGCAAGACTACTACCACTGAACGCATACTGTTTTATACCGGCTTCTTGCACAAGATGGGCGAAGTCCACGATGGGAATGCCTTTACAGACTGGATGGAGCAAGAGCGCGAACGCGGCATTACTATCACTTCGGCAACCGTCAATTGCCCTTGGCGAGATCATCAGATAAACATAATTGACACCCCCGGCCATGTGGATTTTACGGCTGAAGTAGAGCGTGCTATCCGCGTTCTTGACGGCGCTGTCGGAGTGTTTTGCGCGGTAGCAGGTGTGGAGCCGCAGTCCGAGACCGTATGGCATCAAGCCGATCGCTATCACGTGCCCCGCCTGGCCTATGTGAACAAGATGGATCGTAGTGGGGCTGATTATGATCGAGTGATCCAGATGATCCATGAGCGCCTTAGCACCAAGGCCTGTGCCATCAATATCCCTATCGGAAAAGATGAGAGCTTTGAAGGTGTGATAGATCTCATTAGCATGCGAGCATGGTATTTTGACCCTCTCACTCAAGGCTGTGACATCAAAAACATGGAAATACAGGATGGATACAAACAAGAAGCAGCCATGGCCCGCGAGCATCTTTTGGAAACCATCTCTGAATATGATGATGAGCTAATGATGCTACTACTTGAAGGCAAGGAAGTACCCATCGATCTTATTTGTAAAACAATTCGCAAAGCGACCATCGAGCATGGATTTATTCCGGTGCTTTGCGGTTCATCTCTTAAAAACAAAGGTTTACAACTGCTTTTGGACGCCGTAGTAGATTTTATGCCCTCCCCATTGGATGTGGGAGATACCCATGCTTTTTCTTTAGAAACCAGTGATCCCGTGTCTTTGCCTCCGGATCCGAACGCTCCTCTGGTGGCTATGGCTTTTAAAGTACAAGTGGATAAATATGTTGGACGTTTAGTTTACGTCCGGGTCTACTCCGGCACTCTGAGAAAGGGGAAAAGCTTCATAAATGTCAGCAATTCAAAAAAGGAACGTGTAGCCAGAATCCTGCAGATGATGTCAAATCGCAAAAAAGATATGGATGTCCTGCATGCAGGTGACATCGGAGCAATAGTTGGTCCCAAGTTTCTGGTGACAGGAGACACCATCACCGATGGCAACATTGATGTGGTACTTAACAAAATGCACTTTCCGGATTCTGTGATCTCGATCGCTATTGAACCCAAAACAAAAGCCGATCAGGATAATCTTGCTAACGCTTTGAGCAGACTTGAAGAAGAAGACCCTACATTCCGCGTTCATGTTGATAAAGACAGCGGGCAGACGCTTATTTCCGGTATGGGTGAATTGCACCTCGAGATTATCGTGGACCGCTTACGCCGTGAATTTGGCGTTCAAGCCAATGTCGGTAATCCTCAGGTGTCCTACAAGGAAAGCATCACCCAGTCAGTGGTGGTAAATGAAGTATTCCAGAGAGAAATGAATGGCAAAGGTAACTACGCAGAGGTTAATTTTCGCCTCAGACCCATTCCTTTGAAAGACCTGCCGGAAGATTCCAAAAACACCTTCAAGGCTTCAGTTAATCCTGATAAAATTCCCTCTGAGTATTGGAAAGCTATCGAGGAATCTGCTTTGAACGCTCTTGCAGATGGCCCCCTGATCAGCGGAAACGTTGAGCGAGTGGCGATTGAGCTTGTCGGTGGCAATCACAACCCGGTTGATTCCAATGAGCTTTCCTTTCGCATTGCCACCGCAATGGCTATCAGCAAGGCCCTGAGAAAAGCAAAGCCGGTGATAATGGAACCGATTATGATGCTCACCGTACACGCACCAGACGATTTTGTGGGCGACATCATATCTGATATCAATGCAAAAAGGGGCAAGATAGAGGTGATGCGCAGACACAATGAGTATCAGCAAGAAGTGATCGCAGAGCTTCCTCTGTCTGAGCTATTTGGATACTCCACCCGGATACGCTCGCTTTCGCAAGGACGCGCAATTCACACGCTGGAATTCAAAAAGTTTGAGATTGCTCCCACACAAGTGCAGGCTGATGTGTTAAAACGAATTCGTGGATATGCAGATTATGCTTGACATGGGTGAGAGTGTAGCTTATTTTGTATATATTTAAATAAAAGGCAAAGGATGAGGATATGAAAATCGAACTCAATTTCAACGGTAGCGTAGCCTCCATGAAGATTGATGGGATTTTAAATAGTGAAAATGCCCACATCTTGCAAGATAAGCTCAGCGAAGTGATGCAAAGCGATGCCACTTTTCTGGAGCTTGATTTATTTGATTGCCGTAACATATCTTCCACCGGCATTGGCAAAATCCTGTTGTTTTACAAAGACTTTATTTCCAAAGGTGGGGATATTGAAGTTGTGCGCAGCTCAAACAGCGTCTATGAGCTATTCTCTATGCTGAAGCTGAACCAACTCTTTACTGTCAATCTTGGCTGACGTGGTAGAAAACAAAAATACCAGGATTCTGGTGGTGGACGATAGTATCGCTATTGTCAATTCATTAAAGTCCATACTTGGCATCAGTGGGTTCAAGGTAGATGCCGCCTACAATGGAAGCGATGCTTTACGCAAACTCCACAGGGATCGTTACGATCTGGTGATATGCGACATTGAGATGCCGGGAAT
>CAZWUD010000067.1:0-7536 GCA_964637055.1 uncultured Candidatus Cloacimonadota bacterium | reverse complement strand
TCGGCCTCAACTACAAACAAATGGGTGATCGTAAAGCTGCCCGAACCGAGCTGAATAAAGTGAAATCTGACTATCCAAACTTCTACGCAATGGACATCCTGAACCGCGAATTAGCCAACCTGAAATAAAATAACTGTGAAGAGAATCCGCTTTCAGAATCTATTGATAATATCAATCTTGCTGTTTGCCCACGTCGCTCTGGCGTGGGCAGAGCAAGCGACTGATGAAGCGGAGCTCATCGCGGCCGAGATTGCGGACTTTATCCAAACCGATCAAGCCATCTTTCTGGATTTGCGCTGTGGAGAGTGGACTCCGGCTCTCTCAAAGAACTTAAGCAGATTGCTCCTGGAGCGTTCGATGGATATCCGTGATGTCCGCAGCCATTCCCTCTTTGCAGATATTACCGAAAATGGCGCAGCCATCTCTTTGGGAGATTACGGCTTGGATCGGGCACTCCTGGTGCAGGTCAACATGAACATCAAGTGGCACACCGAAGAGCAAAAGAGCTTTTTTTCATATCGCACAAAACGCAAAACAGTGCACAGTTTTGAAGTGAAACAACTCCAGATCCCACAGCATCGCCTCTTGCAAATAGACAGCTATGATTATGTGTTGCCGGATAGCCCGGATGATCGGCTTTCAGCCCCCAGGCTGCGCTGGTTTGAACCTTTGATCGCCACCACCGCGATCGCCTCCATCATATTCTTGCTGTGGACCATTGAATGAAGGAATATCCATGAGAAAATACCTCAGCATCCTGCTGATCCTCCTTTTGGCTTTTGCTGCATGCAGCAGAAATAAAACCCAGCTCAGCACAGACGAAAAGCTGGCTAAAGCTGACGAATACTTTAGCAAAGGCAAATATGCCAAAGCGGCAAATCTCTATGACGAGATCTCTTTTGAACGTAAATCCGCGGCCACAGCCTATGCTACAATGCGGCTGGCGGATAGCTACTTTGCCATGAACAAATTTACCGATGCCAGGCTGAAGTATCAGCAGTTTATCGATGCTTTTCCGGATCACAGCAACGCCTCAGATGCTCATTACCGGATCGGTCTCTGCCTCTTTGAGGAATCGCTGAGACCGGCCTATGATCAGACTGAGACGGTAGCGTCTATCGAAACATTCCGGGGTTTCATCGAGCGCTACCCCGGTGACAGCCGCTATGAATCCGCTCTGGAATATATCCGCAAGGCGCAGTATAAGCTCATAGAAAAGAAGTATCTCAATGGATACATCTATTACAAGATGAAGGACTATAGCGCTGCCTTGATGTATTTTGAGGAAGTGATAGAATTGGGAAATACTGACGAGCTGGATCGTAAATCCCTGTATTACTCCGCTCTACTACATATGCATCAGAAAAATGAGGAAGCGGCAGATGAGGCGTATCAGCGCTTGCTCTCACGCTATCCGAAATCCAAAGAAGCCAAGAAACTAAAAGCCAGATTTGATTGATAGTTATGGCACGTAAAGATGTTCTAAAAGGAGCCTACGCCATTTTGGGCGGCAGCTTTGATCCCATTCACAACGGTCACTTGTATCTGGCCAAGGAAGTGCTGAGCCTGAGCCCTGTGCACAAAGTGATCCTGGTGCCCAGTTACAATCACAATTTCAAGGGAGAGGAGATCATCCTGGACTATGACAGCCGATTGGCTTTGGCTCAGGAGGCCGTGGAACTTTTCAGCCCTCTAAATTTCATCGCCCAGCCGCCTGAAGACTTTCGCACACCCATCGAAGTCTGGGATTCCGAACGCGGAGAAAGCGGCTACACCAGCGATCTGGTGCGCAAGCTGATCGAACAGAATCCCGGGCAAAACTTTGCCTTTATCATCGGGGCGGACAACCTGGAAAAATTGCCTGAGTGGCACGAGTTTGAATGGTTGCGGCAAAACCTGCACTTCATCATCCTGCCGCGCCCGGAATGCACAATGCCATGTGATGTGCTTTCGCAGATAGAGTATAAGATTCTGGATATGCCTCTGTGCGGGATCTCGTCGTCGATGATTCGCCAAAAGATCCGCGCAAAAGAGAGCATCTACGGGTTAGTCCCCCAAAAGATGGAGTTGCGAATTCGCAGTCTGTACCAGAGGTAAGCTTGAGTAAACCCCGTTTTTTGGATTCCATTCCCCTGAGTCCAAAGCAAAGCACCAAAGAGGAGATTGCAAACGCTGTGACTCACGGTGTCGGTGCGGGTCTGGCCATCGCTGCACTGGTGGTTTTGGTGGTCTTTGCTGCCCGAATCAGTGATACATGGAAGGTGGTATCCTTTAGCATCTACGGCGCTACGATGATCATCCTCTTTCTTTCCTCCACGCTTTATCACGCTTTTCCGCAACCATATGTGAAGCGCTTTTTCCGGATCCTGGATCATTCCTCGATCTTCCTTTTGATAGCCGGGACCTACACTCCGGTCACCATCGGCACCATGCGGGGTGGCTGGGGCTGGACTCTCTTTGGCTTGATCTGGGGACTCACTCTGGTGGGCATCATTCTGAAGATCCTGGCGATGCGCAAGCTAAAGTGGCTGTCCCTGGTAATCTATCTCTTGATGGGTTGGATCGGGATTATAGCGATCAAGCCTCTTTTGGCATGTGTACCCAAGAGCTTCCTGTTCTGGATCTTGGCCGGGGGCTTTTTCTACAGCTTTGGGGTGATCTTTTATGTGTCCCGCAAAATGCCCTATCACCACGCCATCTGGCATCTCTTTGTGCTGGCAGGCTGTATCTGCCACTTTATGGCGATGCTCACCCTGATCTGAGCCAGGTTTTACGAAGCTATCAAATCCTGAGCCATTTATGAGAGAGGCTCGGTCTGCAGATACTTGCCCACTATCTTCAGCAGCTTTCCATTTTTGAAGGAAACCGTCACCACCGCATCCTGATCATTTCCATAGACTGAGAGGATCACTCCTTCGTGATGCTCCTTGTGCCAGACTTTTTGGCCGATGCGGAAGAACTTTTGACTGTCTCTTTGGGCAAGCTTGGGTTTGCGGTAGCTGCTGCGCGGGCGATCCAGGTCAAATTCCGGACTCTCAAGCAGTTCTGAGCCCAGCCCATGCAGGAAGATGCTGGGTTTGCAGAGCTGGTATGTGTCATAGCTGCGTCGGGATTCTGCCAGAGTGAGGATGAGCCTCTCTTTTGCCCTGGTGATGCCCACATAAAAGAGGCGGCGCTCTTCTTCGATCTCTTCTCTGGTATCCATGCTCATGCGGTGGGGCAGCAGCTCGTTTTCCAGCCCGGCGATATAGACCGTTTCAAATTCCAGCCCCTTGGCATTGTGCAGAGTCATCAGCCGCACGCTCTGCTGATCATCAGAGACCTTGTCCAGATCCGTCTGCAGGGCGATGTAGGGCATAAAATCTTCCAAAAGAGCAGCTATTTGGTTTTCCTCAGCGTAACGCTCGGCAAATTCATTGACCGAGGCCACAAATTCCAGCAGGTTCTCTGCCCGGGCGATGTCTTTGTGGTCACTGCTTTTGCGGTATAGCTTCACCAATCCCAGCTCTTCCACGATCTCTTTGACCAGCTCTTCCACAGGCAAAGTTTTGGCGGACTTGCTCCAGTTTTGCATCATGTGGCTAAATTCCCCCACGCGCTTGATGGCCGCAGCCCTGAGCTCGGAGACAGCATCCGGGCTTTGGACGGTCTTATACAGAGGCACACGGGTCTTGGCTGAAAAGCTCAGGAGCCGGTTGATGGTGGTCTGGCCGATTCCGCGCGCGGGCTCATTGATGATGCGCAGCAGGCCTTCGGTATCATGAGGATTGATCAAACAGGAGAGATAGGCCAGTAGGTCTTTGATCTCTTTGCGTTGGTAAAATTGCAGACTGCCCACCACGCTATAGGGGATTTTCTTTTGCATGAGGGCGTTTTCAAAGAGGCGGGATTGCGCATTGGTGCGGTAGAGAATGGCGATTTCTCTCAGATCCGCCCCCATTCTCCAGAGACGATGGATATGCTCGGCGATCTTTTCCGCCTCCAGATTGGCATCGGGATAGACATAGAGGATGGGCTTGTCGCCTTCTCCCAATTCGCTCCACAATTCCTTGGGATGACGGTTTTTATTTTGGCTGATCACCTGATTGGCGAGATTCAGGATGGCGCTGGTGCTGCGGTAATTTTGCTCCAGGCGGATAGCTTTCACGTCCTTGTAATCACGCTCAAATTCCAGAATGTTACGCAATGTAGCGCCCCGGAAGCTATAGATGGCCTGGTCATCATCTCCCACCACGCAGACCCTTTGGTGGAGCTTTGCCAATTGGTGGATGATCTCAAATTGAGCCTGATTTGTATCCTGATATTCATCGATCATGATATACTGGAAGATCTCCTGATACTTGGCGCGCAATTCATCTTTCTCTTTCAGAAGACGCGCCGTGTAGAGCAGGATATCGTCAAAATCCATGGCCTGATTTAGCAGCAGGGCCTGTTGATAAAGCGTGTAGATCTTAAAGAATCCGGCCAGGAAACTATTGTGCTCAAATTCCGCTTTATTCAGATCTTCGGGCAGTCGGAGGCGGTTTTTATAGCGACCGATACGCGCCAAAACCCGGTTCACGGGGTAGGTCTGCTTATCAAAATTGTGTTCTTTATAGATCTTTTTGAGCACGGATTTCTGTTCATCCCCCGCATAGATGGAGAAGTTTGCATTATAGGGCAAAGAGGCGGATTCATAGCGCAGGATGCGCAAACATATGGAGTGAAAGGTGCCCACCCAGAGTGAGCGCACCGGGATGCTGAGCAGTTTTTCCAGGCGTTCCTGCAATTCCCGGGCTGCTTTATTTGTAAAGGTGACGATCAAGATCTTCCAGGGCGGGATCTGCTCTTCACGGATGAGGTAAGCAGTGCGGTAGATGATGCAGCGTGTCTTCCCGCTACCGGCTCCGGCCAGGACCAGGATGGGGTGCTGGGTATCCGTCACCACCTGTTGCTGGCGGGGATTTAGATCACGACCGTAATCTATCATTTACTGGGGATACGTACGAAATGCTGAGTGCTGGGACGTCCTTCCAGCCTGCCGCCGCTGTAGTCCTTATATGCAGAGACGCGGTACCAATAGTCACCGGGAGTCACCGTGGGGTCATTTGCTGCACTGTGGACATAGTTCTGCACAGATTCTCCACCCACATGCAGCAGGGTGTCGATGACGGCATAGGCGCTGTAATAGCCCAAACTGCGATAGACGATGTAGCCGTCCGTATTATAGGGGTTATTGCTGTTCCATACCAATTTGACATAAGGGGTGACGGTTCCGGTGCCCAGGACTGTGCTTTGCAAGCCGGTGACGTCTCCAGGCACGATGATATCGCTATCTGTATATGGATCCAGAGGGTTGTCCCGCTTGATGCCACAGGCATTCAGGATCAGAAGGGCTATGATAATGGTGATATATCTGCGGATCATGATTCCTCCTAAAAGCGGAACTCTATGCCGCTTGGCGTTACTTGCAGGGAAGATCCGGTCTCGCGATCCAGGATCTCTTCCCAAAGATTGGCATTATATTCATTTGTCGAGACCACCACATCGTAGATATTGTAAGCCCAGATGATGCCGGATAAGCCCACCAGCATCAGGGAGTAGTGGTAGGGCGTTTCAGCTCTTTCCCAATATTTATTGATTTCATCAATCTGGGTAGCGTCCTGATAGAGCTTGTAGTTTTTCTGGGCGATATTGTAAAAGTACAGAGCACCCATGACCGAGACCAGCTCCGCACTCAGGATGACGGTTGCCTTGGTATTGTGCTTGGTTGCAAATTGGCCAAACCCGGGGGTGACCGCACTCTTGAGGACGTTCCTGCCTAGCGGCAGATACTCCATTTCATAGAGCTGGAGCCTATTTTGACGAATACTCAGATCCTCACGATAGCGGCTGCGCGCCTGATAGTTTTGCCAGCCATACTTTGTGCTGTCCGAAAAGGCCTCGATATCAAAGCTTTGTGCAGAGCAGATCACGATGCCGCTCAAAAACAGGATCAGGGACAGATATTTGATAATGCTGTTTCTCATTGTTGTTATTCCTATTGCATCAACGCTTCGGAGAGCTTATTCAGGGGGATGATAGAGCGGTCTCTCAGATTGATCTGCCAGACATAGAGGAAGGTGTCGGTGGGAGTGAGAAGATCGTATCTGGCTTCAAACTTGTATTGACCGGTAGAGAGCAGGATCTTCCACCCGCTATCCTGGATATCGCCTTCATCCTGGCTTTCGAGGAGTTCAGCCTTTTTGGCTGCAATGCGCCTAAGCAAGAGGCCGCCTCTGTATTCATTGATAATGCGGCGGGCAAAAGCGGTGGGGTTTCTCTCAGCTTCGATCAGGTTTCTCATGATCCCTGCCCGAGTCTGATATTCGGGATTGGGATCCAATAGGGTAGCCTGATTGTAGAGTTGCAAGGCGTCAGAGTATTTATTTGTCCTTTCCAAAAGTTCTGCCTGAGCAAAGATCTCTCTGGCCTGAAGGATGTCTTGCTCTATCTGCCGTAATCTGTTGATGGCTTCCTGGGCGGGGGCATAGTTTGGGATGATCTCAAAGGCTTTGTTGTAATGCATCAAGGCCGCTTCAAAATCCCGCTCCGCGAGGAGGACATTGCCTTTTTGCACATAAAGCGAGCTGATTTCCCGCAGCCTGGCATCGATCTCTGCCTGCTTGGCCGGGTTATACTGCACGGCGATACGGAAGATCCGGTCTGCTTCCGGATAGTCCTGCGTATCCAGATAGTCTTCGGCTTGAGTCTGATAGACATCGGAGATCAGGTGATTGATCTGGGAGCCCTCGACCACCGGATAGCGGGAGAGCTCAAAGAGTTCTTTCAGTGAATCTTCATAGTATCCCTGTCCCAGCAAAACCGTGGCGTATTCTATCTTGCTATCGATAAACTGTTGCACAAAGTAACGTGCCTTGATCTCATAGGGATTATTGGGATAACTATCGTAGAGATACTTATAATCTTCCCAGACGGCATTTCGGTCTTGATACTGCTCCATATTGATGCCAATGCGGCGCAATAATACCTGTGGGATCAGTGGAGAAGCAGGGATTTCGCGGATGATATTATCCAGATATATTTTGGCCAGGGGCAGATTTCCGGCTTCAGAAGCCTCATCTGCCATCTGTGAATATAGAATGGCCAGTTCATTATCGGCGGCATCAGAATTTGAGAGCTTAAAAAATGGGATGGCCAGAGAGCGCTTGTTTTGGGCAAGTGCGGACTTGCCCAATTCCAGATAGGAACTGCTGCGAATCAACTCTGCCCGCGTTACAATGGCTCCGTTTGGCTCCCTCTCAATCAGCTTGTCCAGCTCCAATATGGCCGCAGCATAACGTCCGTTGTCATAGTAATCCCGTGCGCTCTGGAGTTTGTTTTGCCCACAGCCCGAAAGCAGCAGGAATGCCAGTGTGCAGAGCGGGATCAGGGTCTTCAAATTATTGGGAATATACACAGAAAGTCCTCGATATCTCATATATAGTAAGTTTTGCCGGCGATGGCTTCTTCAAAGCGGGAATCAGGGTGCTTTTGCAGCCAGTTTCGGGTCTCATC
>CAZWUD010000066.1:6159-7537 GCA_964637055.1 uncultured Candidatus Cloacimonadota bacterium | reverse complement strand
TCGGTAACAATTTCCACGATCAGATTTGATGCGCCATCCCAAATGAAGGGTGTGTCAAAATTGTGGATATTCCAATCAACGGTGGGCATGAATGTATCTCTCTGCCAAACAGTGGTATAGTCACCAACTTCAAAAGTGGTGGTGAAGGCTGTTTGATCAGTATGTTTCAGACGGATTCTATAGTTCGTCATGGGCGTGCATGCATCCAGACTCTGCACATTGAAAGCAAGGGCAGAAATCATTCCGGGGGCAGCGCCAGCAGCAAAGAAATCGTCTGCTGTGTACAGAAACTGTTGACGGAAGGCCTTGTACCAGGTCCCGTAAGGTGTGGGGGAACCGGTATTGGTGTTTGTGGCTGTGCCGTCGCCAATTTCAGCAACCAGCAAGCCTGCTTCCATTACGGTTATAGTCATGGGAGCTGTTTCGTTGTTATTGGGATTTTCATCAGCAGCAAACACTACTTCACCCCAAATCTGGGTTTCTCCCAGAACATCGGGAGTCCAGTTAAAGGTATAATCGATGTATTCTTGAGGCTCGATTTCC
Organism: uncultured Candidatus Cloacimonadota bacterium; assembly: GCA_964637055.1. Classification (GTDB taxonomy): domain Bacteria; phylum Cloacimonadota; class Cloacimonadia; order Cloacimonadales; family Cloacimonadaceae; genus UBA5456. The sequence goes on along the minus strand of CAZWUD010000066.1, from coordinate 6,994 downwards.
GTACCGGCCACGGAGCCCAGCTCCACATCACCGGTTTGCATAAGCTTTACAGTGTAGTTACTGGTAGTGGTGAGGCCTGCATTACGCACGGTAACCACATAAGGGTATGAGCTGCCCATATCAGGTGCAGCTTCTCCGCTTATCTCGGTAGCTGCCAGGTCATTATTAAGGCTGGCATACGCTTTGATGTCGTAAATGTACCAGTAGTTGAAGTTAAATGTATCAGCTCCGTGACCACGGAACTTTAGCTGGATGGTCTGACCTCCGTAAGGGGCAAGGGATAAGGTCAAATCCTGTCCACCATCTACTCCCCAGTTAGAATCTTCGCTATATGTCCATAGAATATTGTCGGTGCCTCCGGCAACCGCAATGATTTCGAAAGTCTCCGGAGGATTACCCTGACCGGTGTATTCGTTGATATACTGACTGATGACCATGTCGCCAGCAGTTGCGGGAACCACGATATCTGGCGAGGTTGCCGACCAATCGTAGTTATCAGCTGAAGGTGACCAGCCCAATCTCAGATAGCCTGATGTAATCGACCAGTTGCCCTCTAAGGTCCAACCCGTATTGGTGTCAAAAGGCTCTTCGTAAAAGATGCTTTGTCCCCAAGCAAATGCCGCTACGACCATAAACATGGTCACGAGCATTAATTTAAGTAAACATTTTCTCATGTCAACTCCTTGTTAATTCCATTATTTGGATTAAATCTGATATGGCTTCGTAATTCCCTACAAAACCATGCACGTTTAAGAAATTCCTTACCCAATTCAAGACCTGCGTCAGCAGTCTTGCCTAATAAAATATTAAACACTTTAGCTATGACATCGGCGAA
>CAZWUD010000066.1:0-6059 GCA_964637055.1 uncultured Candidatus Cloacimonadota bacterium | reverse complement strand
TGCAGCTCCACAATGCGGCGGATCTGCTCTCTGTCCAGACGGTGGAAGATGATGATGTCGTCCAGGCGGTTGAGAAATTCCGGGCGGAAATGCCCCTGCAGGATCTGCATCAACTGCGGGCGCAGCTCACTCAGATCTCCCTGATGGGCAAAGATCTCCTGACTGCCGATATTTGAGGTGAGGATGATCACGCTGTGGCGGAAATCCACCGTGCGGCCTTTACCATCGGTAAGACGTCCCTCATCCAGGATCTGCAAGAGTAGATTGAAGACATCGCCATGCGCTTTTTCGATCTCGTCAAAGAGGATCACGCTGTATGGGCGGCGGCGTATCGCTTCTGTGAGATAGCCACCCTCCTCATAGCCCACATATCCGGGAGGGGCACCGATGAGGCGGGCCACGGAGTGACGCTCCATAAACTCACTCATATCCAGCCTTAGCAGAGCTTTTTCGGTGTCGAAGAGATAGTTTGCCAAAGTCTTGGCCAGCTCGGTCTTGCCCACGCCGGTAGGACCCAAAAAGATGAAGGAGCCAATGGGGCGATTCTCATCAGAGAGCCCGCTGCGGCTGCGCCGGATCGCATTGGAAAGCGCCACGATTCCCTCTCTTTGACCCACCACTCTCCGGGCCAGGACATCTTCCAGACCCAGGAGCTTGTTCATCTCACTGGCGGCCAGTTTGGAGACGGGGATGCCGGTCCACTTTGAGACCACATCTGCCACCAGCTCTTCATCCACCTGTTCCTTGAGTAGTGCCCCGCCTTCACGCTTTTTCTCGTCGCGCAAGCGGTTAAGCTCTTTCTCTTTGGTGCCGAGGCTGCCATAGCGGATCTCCGCGGTCCTTTCATAATTACCATCCCGCTCAGCCTTTTCGGCTTCGGATTTGAGGCGGTCGATCTCTTCCTTGAGCTCACGGATCTTCTGAATCTCGGCCTTCTCATGTTCCCACTGCATCTTCATGCGGTTGCGCGCTTCAGTGAGCTGGGCGATCTCTTCGGAAACCTTCTGCAAACGGTTTTTGGAGAGGGAGTCCGTCTCTTTCATCAGAGAGAGCTTCTCGATCTCCAGTTGCCTGAGGCGGCGCAGGATTTCATCCAGCTCCGTGGGCATGGAGTCTATCTCCAGGCGCAGGCGGGAACAGGCTTCGTCGATGAGATCGATAGCCTTGTCCGGCAGAAACCGATCGGAGATATAGCGCTCGGAGAGTGTCACGGCGGAAACGATGGCATTGTCGGTGATCTGAACACCGTGATGCACTTCATATTTATCCTTGATGCCGCGCAGAATGGAGATGCTATCCTCCAGCGAAGGCTCCTGAACCAGGATGGGCTGAAATCTGCGCTCCAAAGCGGGGTCTTTCTCTATATACTTGCGGTATTCGTCAATGGTCGTGGCCCCGATGCAGTGCAGAGTCCCCCTTGCCAGGGCGGGCTTGAGCATATTGGAAGCATCCACGGATCCTTCTGCAGCCCCGGCTCCGACCACGGTGTGGATCTCGTCGATAAAGAGGATGATCCGCCCCTCGGCCTTCTCCACCTCGGCCAATACTGCCTTGAGCCGCTCCTCAAACTCCCCGCGGAATTTCGCCCCCGCCACCAGAGATGCCATATCCAGTTCTATTAGTTCCTTGCCCAAAAGATTCTCCGGCACATCGCGATCCACGATGCGCTTGGCCATGCCCTCGGCGATGGCGGTCTTGCCCACTCCCGGCTCACCGATGAGGATGGGGTTGTTTTTACGTCGGCGGGAAAGGATCTGCATGGTGCGGCGGATTTCCTCATCCCGGCCGATCACGGGATCCAGCTTGTCTCTGCGCGCCAGACGGGTGAGATTGCGGGTGTACTTTTCCAAAGCCTGATATTTGGCTTCCGGATTCTGATCCGTGACCCGCTGATTGCCCCGCAGTTCCTTAAGAGCGTGCATGAGTTTATCTGATGTCAGCCCGCGAGCCTTCAGGATTGCCCCGGCCTCGCCTTTGCTATTTAGCAAGGCCATGAGGATGTGCTCACCTGAGATGTAATCATCCCCCAGGCGGTCCGCCTCTTTTTCGGCAGCATGCAGGATATCAAGGATTTCCTGCGCCAGATATACCTGTGCGCCCTGCACTTTGGGCAGTTTTTGCAAAGCGGTCGCAAGCTGCTGTTCGATCTCTTCCGAGGAGACCTCAAGCTTTGCCAGAATGGGGTGAATCAGGGCTTCCTCCTGCTTTAGCATCGCGGCCAGCAGATGCAGATCTCTGATCTCCTGATGTCCGTTTTCGGTTGCCAGCGATTGCATGGCGCTGATGAGTTCCTGACTCTTTATAGTTAAGCGTTGTGTATTCATAAGTTTACCTCCCTTGAGTTTAGAGACAGTATAAGCGAGCCGCAGAATCTGTCAAGCATAATTAGCAGTCAGGCTATGAGTCTGCTAATATCGCCCAAGCACAGCAGCCCGCTCCCAAATAAACAGAGCCAACCACGCAGTCAGCACTTAATATCAGGAACTTTGGAACAATCCTTGCTACTGTATACAACAGACACGTATTATATATGTGGCAGACTTGCCCTCTCTATGGATTTGGAGAAAAGCTTTATGAAGAAAATGACTAAGAAACTTAAGACTATCTATCACGAAATCGAGAAATTCTGTTTTGATCGAGAAGATCCCGTCCGGGCGATCAGGAATCTGCGCAATTTCCCCGAGGGGTATGATGCTTTTGGCATCGAGGATGAAGAGCTCAAAGTCCTGCGCGACCGCATCCTGGAGATTTACAATCCCAGCCCCAGAGAGATTTCCATCCTGGGCCAGCATCTCCTTGCCACCGGCAAGTATGAATATGGCACCGTGGCGATCATGCTGATCAAGAAACACCGCCCCCGCCTTGATGCCTATATCCGTGAACGGATCAAGGAATGGCTGGACCTCGGTGTGGAAAATTGGGCTCATGCCGACTTTTTGGGCAGCAAGATCCTCCCCGTCTTGTTTGAGCTGGAGCTTTGCGACCTGAATTCCTACGTTTCCTGGCGTGATTCGCACAGCAAATGGACCCGCCGCGCAGTGGTGACATCCCTGATGTGGCAGAGAAAGGCGCTGGATCCTGATGAGATGCTGCGCTTTATCACACCCCTGATCTCCGACCGGGAAAAGGTGGTGCAGCAGACTCTCGGCCTCTTTTTGCGGGATTTGTGGAACAAAGCCCCCGTTCCGGTGGAAAACTTCCTCAGCGAACATCAACAGGATATCGACCGCTACACGCTGAAACAAGCCACTTCCAGCATGCCTCTGAGCAAAGCCAAAAGCTTCCGACCCAAACCCATCAAAAAGGGTCCCAGACGACCCTATAAGGCAAAGAAATGAAACACAAAATCCTTTCCCTCCTGTTTTTACTACCTTTACTGCTATCTGCCGGAACCATCAGCCTGAAGCTTGACTTTTGGGAGCATGATGCCGGCGGATTCCGCTCCGCCCCAGGCAGTCTGCACAGTCCTGTCCGCAGTATAAACATCTTACTCCCTTATGGCGCAGAGATCCTGGATTATGATGCCAGAGTGATTTCCTCCCGTCCTGCGGCAAAGACCTTCACCAGGCGCAATGCCGCCTTCATCAGCAGTGAGGGTATCATCGATGCACCTTCCCAAAACGCACCCTCACAGCGTCTGAACTATCTGGGTCCCAAACTCTGGGGAGATCTGCATTACGCCAGCTTCAGCTATCTGCCTTTTGATGAGGCCAGCGGCCTCTGGGATGAAAAGCTCAGCATCAGTGTATCATACTCCGATCCCGATCCCCGGCTTGGGCAAATCCCTGCCACTTTCCGGCCCGATGATTTCTTTGCAAACCAAGCTCAGATGCACTCCTGGTATAGCTCCACGCGCAACCCCATGGGCATTCAGGTGATCGGCAGCACAGCGCTCTACAATTCCTTCGCCCCCTGGGTCGCTTTCCGTGAAGGACAGGGCTTCAGCGTCCAATTCTTTGATATCAGCCAGATTCTGGCAAACGAAGTCGGCCAGACCTCTGCCGAAAAGCTGCGCAATCATCTCATCACCCAACAAGTGCTCAATCCCTTTAGCTATGTGCTACTTTTAGGTGATCACGACGTGGTTCCGATAGCCTATCTCTGTCCGGAGCCCAATGGCAGCACAAGCATTCCCTCAGACATCTATTATGCGGATCTTACGAGCGATTGGGACACCGATAATGACGGTCGTCTGGGAGAGTATTACAGCGTTTGGGGTGAGGAAGACTACGGCGTGGACTACACCCCCGAAGCCTTTGTGGGACGCATCAGCACAAATTCCCCCGCGGAAGCTGCGCAGATCGCCAACCGTATTGTAGCCTTTGAACAGAGTAATGACCCCTTCAAAGACAAAGCCCTGCTCCCCGCCGCCTGGCTGAACTATGCAAATGAGCCCGTGATCGGCATGCCTGAGACCGATGCCGCCCTCTTTGCTGAGATTGCCAGAGCCAGCGTCCTCAGAAATCACCAGTGCACTACCCTCTATGAAGAGCTGGGGCTGGTTCCTTCCTTCCCTTCGGATTATGCGCTAAATGAGGACAATCTGAACAACCTGATCCGCAATGAAGATTTTGGCATCATCAATTGGGGCGCTCACGGCTCAGCGGTATCCTCTGCCCGCAAGATCTGGATGGCGGACTACAATGACAATCAGATCCCCGATAATAACGAAATGCAATGGCAGGGCATGGTGGATATCAACTCTTTTAATAATATCCAGAGCGAATACGGAACTGTCCTCTTTGCCGCCAGCTGCAGCAACGGCTATCTGGATTATCACCAAATCTCCCTGGCGGAGAAAGCCCTGGTCAACCGGGCTGTGGCAGTGATCGCAGCCACCAGAACCGGATGGTACAAAGTAGGCTGGGAAAATCCCGGTTGGGGAGGACTCTCCAGCTATAACTACCATTTCCTGGAAAACTATGCGGAAAAGGGCTACAGCGCCGGCGCCGCCCACGCTTATGCCAATCTCCTGCACACCCAATACTACCTCTTTGGCGACCCCATTGATGATGATGGCGTGATCTGGCCCGAGCTGCAAAATGCCTATACTTACATTCTTTTTGGCGATCCCGTCTTGGGGCACAGTGATTTTACCGAGCCTGAGGGCGAGATCCTGGTCTATTCACCTCATTTTGACGGATGGTCGGTGGTCAATGCCATTCGGGATAACGCCGACCTCAACGTCATCTACAGCAACCGCCTGATCCCGGATTATGACTATCTCGATTCCTTTGAAGCGGTGTTTTGCCTCTTCGATAATGAAGTTCCCCAAGCGGGCAGCTTTGAATATAATCTCTTGAATGACTATCTCGAGGACGGCGGCAGGATCTATATGGAAGGGCGCATCAATTGGGATATGACAGATCCCTTTTTGAGCAAATTTGGCCTGGAAGCACCACTTGACATGCTGGTATATATAGAAAATATAGAGGCAGAAGGCCAGATCTGGGCTTACACAAATCCGGATTTTGAAACCGATGTCCTCGTCCCCATGGGAGAAAGTGCCAGCGTCCTCTTTGAGACCGCCAATACCAGCTATGCTGATGCCGTCATCGGAGTGCTCAATGCTCCCCCTGGATACAGGACTATCGGCAGCAGTTTTCACCTCACGGAAGTGGCTGATGGGGATCCGGGACTCTCCCAAATGCTAGGGCTGATTTTGAGAAAACTGGAAGTCACAGAGCCTGTCTCAAACTCTGATGCATCCGTGCCGGCGGCTTTGCCCGGTCTGAGGATCTGGCCCAATCCCTCCCGGAATCTCACCAATATCAAGCTGGAAAATCCCGACCGCTCAGAGCGCAAGCTCACGATCTATAACATCCGGGGACAGAAGATCCGGACTTTGCTGCTATCTGCCAAAAATGGGCATAGCACTAGCTGGAACGGAAAGGATGCCGATGGCAAGAGCTGCCCCGGCGGAGTTTACATCCTTAAAAGCGGAAACCTGAGTAAAAAGTTCAGTCTGATACGTTAAGATAGAGGCAGGATTTGTACCAAACTTGGTAGTGTCTCAAAGGTTGGTGTAAATTGGAGTCAGCCAAATGAAAAAAAAGGTT
>CAZWUD010000065.1:0-7600 GCA_964637055.1 uncultured Candidatus Cloacimonadota bacterium | reverse complement strand
AGCACAGCTTTCGGAGGCCACCACCACGGTGCCGTCCGGCATCTTTCCCCAGACCATGGGGCGGATGCTGTGCGGATCACGGAACATATAAAGGGCATCCCGCGTGCAGAGGACGGTTGAGTATGCGCCTATGATATCACGCATGAGATGACGGATGGCTTCGATAACCCCTTCACCTCTGCGCATCACCTGATGGGCTATGTATTTGACCAGCAGCTCGCCATCGTTGTCACTCTTGAAATAGACGTTGTGCTCTTCCAGATGTTTCCGCATTGCGGCGTAGTTTACCACGTCACCATTAGAGGCCAGGGCGTAGGTGGGGCCGGCCAGGGTTTCAACCAGATGCGGCTGGGTATTAAACTCAGTGGCTGAGCCTTTGGTGGGGTAGCGCACATGCCCGATCGCTATCTCTCCCGGCAGTTTCCTCAGCTCAGATTCGTTGAAAACCTCTTTGATCAAACCCATTTTTTTGCGCAGACGGATCACTTTTCCGTCCGAAACTGCCATGCCACAGCTTTCCTGCCCCCGATGCTGGATGGCAAAAAGTCCCAAAGAGGCCAGCCGGGCTGCATTGGGATTGCCAAACACGCCGATAATTCCACACATCAGGATTTTCCTTTTTTATTGAAGCTTAGTTTGTTTTCGTTGCCTTGCAGCAGGCGTTTGATATTTGCTTTGTGTTTGACGATGATCATCAGCACAACGACGACGGTCAGTATCAAAAAAGCCCAATTTATATATTCAGATCTTATCTCAAAGACCAGGATGCTCAGTCCCAGGCACAACGCTGCAATGATCGAGCCCAAAGAGACAAATTTGGTCATGGCAACCACCGCCACAAAGACGATGAGCGCAAAGAGCAGAGTAAGGGGCGACATTGCCAAAAATACCCCCGCCGCCGTGGCCACGCCCTTGCCGCCTTTGAAGCCGAGCCAGACGGGAAAGACGTGCCCCAATATCACCAGTAGTCCGCATAAGACCGCAAGTGGATGATCTCCGCCAAAGAGATGGCGCGCCAAAATCACTGCGGCGACCCCTTTGAGCAGATCCAAAAGCAGCACCGGGATGCCCACCTTGGGGCCAAATGTCCTCAAGGCGTTTGTGGCACCGATATTGCCACTGCCGGCCTTGCGGATATCGGTTTTGAAAAAGACTCTGGCCACGATCCAGCCCACCGGGATGCTGCCCAAAAGGTAGGCCAGAAGTGGCATCCAATACTCAGGATACATCATCAGGAACTTCCTCTTTGCTGCGACCCTTGAAGATCAGCTTGATGGAGACTCCGGAAAATTTGAATACTTCCCGTAGCTGGTTGTTCAAAAACTTACGATAGTTCGCCGTGATCAGGCTCGGAGTATTGCAAAAGAAGATGAATACCGGCGGTTTGACCGAGACTTGGGTGATGTAAAAGATCTTCACATGACGGCCGGTGGGGTGAGTGGGAGGTCTGCGGGCGATCACGGTCTCCATGAAGCGGTTGAGCTCGGAGGTGGGGATTCTTTTCTTGCTTTCTTCCTCGATCTGCGTCACGGATTCCATCACCTTGTTGATGCGCTGATGGGTCTTGGCAGAGATGAAGATCACCGGGGCAAAACTGAGGAAAGGCATCTGGTAATGCAGCTCTTTGAGATATTTGCCGGTGCTGGAACTGTCCTTTTCCACGAGATCCCATTTGTTATAGACGATCAGGATTTCTTTCATCTTGCGCTGGGCATAGGATGCGATCTTCAGATCCTGAGTGGATATCTCCTCATCTGCGGCCAGCACCAATACCACGATATCAGATCTATCCACAGCATCAATGGTGCGCATCACGCTAAAGTATTCCACTCCGTAATTGACCTTCTTTTTGCGTCTGAGCCCGGCTGTGTCGATCAGGATGTATTCCCTGCCGTGATAGCGAAAGGCGGTGTCAATGCTGTCTCTGGTGGTTCCGGGGATCTCGGTGACTATCTGTTTGTCCTCGCCCAAAAGCAGGTTCACGATCGAGGATTTGCCTACGTTTGGTTTGCCCACCACAGCGATCCGGGTTCTTTGTGCGTCTGCTTCCTTTTCGTCGTGATTGATGTCCATGGTATCTGGCATCATAGCTATCAGTTCATCCAGAAAGTCGCCGGTATTGCGCCCGTGTGTTGCCGAGATCGGGATTGCATCGCCAAAGCCAAGCTGAAGAAAGTCATAGACTTCCCATTCATACTTTTCGCTATCGGCCTTGTTTGCCACCAGTATCACTTTGTCCCGATGCGGGAAGAGAAACTTCGCAATGGCTTTGTCCAGATCGGTGGTGCCGGTCTGGGCGTCCACCATAAAGATGATCACATCACTCTCATCGATGGCTAAGAGCGCCTGATGCATGATCATCTTGTCCATGGAGTCGTCACTGTCATAGACGATCCCGCCGGTATCCACCAGTTTGAAGACCTTACCGCTCCACTCGACCTCTTCGTATTTGCGATCTCTGGTGATGCCGGATTCGAAGTCAACGATGGCCATCCGTTTGCGGCACAGCCTGTTGAAAAGGGTCGATTTGCCCACATTCGGGCGTCCCAGGATCGAGACTATGTATTTTCTCATTATTTACTGCCTTTAAGTACTATTTGTTCCAGCATTTTGAAAAGGCTGTTTTTGTCAATGGCTGTCTTTGATCGGATGGCGGGCTGGTGGGGCTGGCTTGCAGTCTGAGTATTGACTTTGGGAATGATCGCGCACCCTGTCTGTTTATCAGAGTGATCCAAAGCGCTGGGTCTGGCTCAGGGAAAAGAAAAGAGCTCCCGGTCTGAGAGCTCTCTTCGTCTATTTAATGTAAGCTGATTTATTTCATCATGATCATTTTGCGGGTGGAGCTGTATTTTCCGGATCTCAGCCGGTAGAAATACAGACCGCTGGAGACCTTGCGGCCATTGTCATCGGTGCCATTCCAGACAACCTCATGCTCGCCGGCGTTCAGGCTTCCCTGCACCAGAGTCTGGACTTTCTGTCCCTTTTGATTGTAGATATCCAGGCTCACATCCCCACCTTCCTTCAGGTTGAAGCCGAGGGTGGTGCTGGGGTTGAAGGGATTGGGGTAGGCACTGTAAAGGGCAGTATCCAGGGCCGGGGTCACAGGGTCCAGATTCGGTGTGGTCTGGGCGATATTTCCACTGCGGCTGTAGCTTCCGGTGAAGCATGCCCATTCGATGCTGTCGATGGAGCGCTTGATATCCAGCACGTAATAGGAACCATTGTCCGGCACCACGATATCCAGATCGCGATCACCATCGAGATCCGCAAGTGCTGCAGAAATCTTGACGTTGCCTTCGAGCTGAATCGGGAAGTTCGGGGATTCGGTTCCGTCCAGACGCACGGAGTGAAGAGCACCATTGCTATCGCCAAATATGATGCCGGCATAGTTTGAACCGTAATCAAATCTGGCAACTACCGGTGTGGATTCTACGGTAACTCCGACTGCAATAGGGGTTCCCGGCAGATCGTTACCGCTTTTGTCCATGATGTATACATTACCTGCAGCAGTAATGATGATGACCTCGCGCTCACCGTCATTGTTTACATCCGCCACCACGGGGCTGCTCTTGATCTGGCCACCGATGGTTTTTTGGAAGTGAATGCTGCCGTCATGGTTGATGGCATAGAGTAATCCGGTGCTGCTGGTGGCGATCAGAATCTCAGGCTGAGCATCGGAATCAAGATTGGCCACGGTCAGCGAGTTTTGACTGCCGCCATTGAGTTGGATGGGGAAACCGCTGATGTTTTCACCGGTGAGGGGGCTGACGGCATGCAGGTGGCCGGCCAGATCGCAGGCAATGATCTCAAGGTTTCCATCGCCGCTCAAATCTGCTACTACGGGTGCTGCAAAGAAGGCTCCACCCAGAGAGGCAGGGAAGTTTGGCACATAGCTGCCGTCATTGTTAAAGACATGGAGGGTGCCATTTTGTGCGATTGCTATCACCTTGGCATCTTCTCCGGCCACGGCGTTTGCAATCACCGGACCGCTGCGCACGGTCGCGCCGGCGGGCTGGCTAAAGAGTATGTCAGCATTGGAATTGAAGGCGGTGATAGTGTTATCAGAAAGGCTGGCAGCAAAATCACAATGTTCGTTATCCTGCAGCTTGGCCATGGCGATAGAGCCCACGACTGTGGCGCCCAGATTCAAGGGGAATCCGTCCAGACCCGATGTGCCATCGGGACTCAGGATTTGGATGTTTGAGCTTTGATCGCCGAAGACAATCTCTTTCTGGGAATCGCCATCGATATCGACCAGGATTGGAGAACTGCCGGAAGCGCCGCCGGTATTAAAAGGCCATCCCTGCTGCACCAGTGAAAGCTCCACATTAAAGGGGATCACTTTGTGGTAAGGGAATTCATGATTGGCATTGGATGCGATCACCAGCTCAAAAGGAATCGGCTCTGAAGGCAGATCAGCGATAGTGGAAAAGGTATATTCATCCTCATTCCAGGCCGATGATCCGGCAAATAGGTAGCCACCACCGCCAAATGCAGAAACAGAATCAATGATGGTCACTCCGGGGTAGTTCGTTCTGAGAGTGGCGCTGAGGTCGTTTGCATCCATCCAGAGCACTCCGTGACCGGTCATAGTATTGCTCAGCTTGATGTCCATAGACACGGTTTCTCCGGGATTTGGGACGCCATCGCCATCACCGGATATCTCGGCTATGGTGAATTCATCTTTCACGATATGCGGGATCTTGTCATACATGGTGGCAGTGAAGGAATTGACCCTTCCGGCACCGAGCTTTCCGGCATAGCTGGGATTGATGTCATCAATGGGATCCGCAGTATACATGATGCGGTCGCGTAGCTGTTGAGAGGTCATGTTCGGGTGCAAAGATTTCACCAAAGCAACAACGCCGGCCACCACGGGGCTGGCCATTGAAGTGCCGCTGTAAGAAGCATAACCACTGCCGCCTATGATGGTGGAAAGAATGTTATCACCGGGGGCTGAGATGTCAATGGGCTCGCCGTAGTCTGAAAAGTTTGCCTTCAAATCAGCATGGTTAGTGGCGGCCACGTTAAAAGCGTTATCGCAGTCTGCCGGATAATCCTGATAAGTGCTTGTGTGCTCCAGATTATCGTTGCCAGCGGCTGCCACCACGGTTGCTCCCAAATTTGTAACGTGATTTACGATGCTGTTTGGATAGCTGCCATTGCCGGGTCCGCCCCAGCTTGCATTGATGACGTGCGCGCCAACCTGACCGGCATAAAGCACCTGGTCATAGGCATATTGCACACCTTGCGAATCACTATTGCTGGGAGCGCCTTTGCAGGAGAGGATGGAAACATTCGGGGAAGTCCCCACCACTCCAGTGGCGTTATTACCAACCGCTCCGGCGCAACCGGCCACGTGAGTTCCATGGTCATTGTTTGCCCAGGGTTGGATCGGGTTATTGTTGTTTTCCACAAAGTCCCAGCCCACGAGGTCGTCGATCTTGCCTCCGCCTTCACCGGCATCCTGTCCGTTTCCGCCCAGGATGAGGCCGTTTTCCCAGTCAATGCTCATGCCGGGAGATTCGGCGGGGTTGATCCAGATATTTGCCATCAGGTCGGGATGGTTCCATTTCACGCCGCTGTCTGTGATGCCCACAATGACATCATGACTGCCGGTCACATAGTCCCAGGCGTCAAAGCTTTGCAAGAGGGGATGAGCGTATTGCTGAGGCAGCATCGGATCATCCGGGACAAATTTCTGATAGTTAATCGCTTCCAGCTCTGCATAGATCAGAGCGGGATCTTTGTGCAGCTCCTGGACTGCAGCGTCGATTGCGTCATCACTGGCCAAAAAGAAGCGATAGGTATTTTGCAGGTACAGTCCGTTGTCATTCCATTCGGGCTTAGTGATGTAGGGGTGGGCCTGCTTGATATCCTGAATCTGATATTTCTCAACTATAGCGTCAATACTCTCGATTCCGGTGCGTATCACACCGTTTTCGATGGTGTATTCCAGCTTGCCATCTATGTTTGGGATTGTGTCTTTTGTAAAGCAGCCGATAATTGTGCGGGATTGGAAGTAGTGGGGGTCAAATTTGACCCGTTCCGCAAACACGGCTGTGCTAATTAGGATCAGCATTGTTATAGTTATCAGCTTTTTCATGAGCACCTCGGTTCATAGTTTTTCTCACATTACTGACGGGGGCAGATACCGTCAAGAGCTTTTTGGCAATCCGAGGACATCAATAAAGGATAAGTTTCTCTTTTTCCTTGTATTTAAGCAGGTAGGTAATTCTCAAGAATTCATGGGTTGGATCCATCAATTGAGGATCCCGGGCAATGATCTCAAAGGCATCCCCACGCGCCTTGGATAAAACCGGCTGATCCTGAACCAGATTTGCAAAGCGGAAATGCGGCAAGCCGGACTGCTCGTGTCCAAAGAACTCTCCCGGTCCTCTCAGTTCCAGATCCTTTTCTGCGATCACAAAGCCGTCCGTACTCTGGCTCATGATATTGAGCCGGGCCCGGGCCATGGAGCTCAGCGGATGATGGCCGATGAGGAAACAATATGCCTGATCCCCGCCCCGCCCGACTCTGCCGCGAAGCTGATGCAATTGTGCCAGGCCAAAGCGCTCCGCATGCTCGATCACCATCACGGTGGCATTTGCCACATCCACGCCCACCTCGATCACGGTGGTTGAGACCAGGATGTCGATCTCTCCGGCTTTAAAGCGCCTCATGATCTCGTCTTTGATCTTTCCCTGCATCCGGCCGTGGATCAGCTCCACCCGATAGTTTTGAAAGACCTTTTTCTCAAGATGCTCAAAGAGTCTGGTGGCGTCCAATAGAGCTACCTTTTCGCTCTCTTCCACCAGAGGGCAGACAAAGTAGGCCTGCCTTCCCTGACGGAGCTCTTTGTCCACATCGCTAAATACGGTGTCCAGCTTGCGTTCCGAACGCAGGTAGGTGATGACGCTCTTGCGATTGGGCGGCATTTCATCAATCTGGCTCACATCCAGATCTCCATAAGCGGTCATGGCCAATGACCTGGGAATCGGCGTGGCAGAGAGGTAGAGCAGATCTGGATGGCTGCTGCGATTGGCCAGGATAGCCCTTTGCTCGACCCCAAAGCGATGCTGCTCGTCCACTGCCACAAAGCCAAGCTTTTGAAAGACTACATCCTTTTGGATCAATGCATGCGTGCCCAAAATGATCTGGGCCTGACCGTCCGCGATTTCCTGTTTCTGCCCGGCTTTGCCTTTGTAAGTTCCGCCCTTGAGCAGGATTACCCGCACAGGCAGATCTTCCAGGAAGATCAAGAAATTCTGATAGTGCTGTTCCGCCAGGATCTCCGTGGGCGCCATCAGGGCTGCCTGAAATCCGTTTTCAACCGTCAGGAGCATGGCAAAAAGCGTCACGATCGTCTTGCCCGAGCCCACGTCACCTTGCACCAGGCGGCTCATCTGCTTTTCTGAGCACATATCGGCAAAGATCTCGCGGATCACCCGTTTCTGCGCAGAGGTAAGAGTAAAATCGAGCTTTTCTTTGAGAGCAGTGGTGAGCTGCTTTTTATTTTCAAAAACGATGCCGGAATCGGTCTTTGAGTGATAAGCTTTGTGCCGGGCCCAGAGGATCTGAGCGTAAAAGAACTCCTCAT
>CAZWUD010000064.1:0-7625 GCA_964637055.1 uncultured Candidatus Cloacimonadota bacterium | reverse complement strand
AATCCCCAGACCAGAGAGGGACAATTGCCTGCGCGAAAGACAGGGAGCAAAGCTTCAGGCGAGCTCAGATGCAAAAGAGCCCGGGATCTTCCGGGCTCGTGATTATATATTGAGAGTTTTGAGGCTGCTTATTTCATCAACATAGCTTTTTGGGTGAAATTGCCGTCTTTGGTCTGCAGCCGGATCAGGTAGATTCCGGAAGAGACCATACGTCCCGTTTGATCGCGCCCATCCCAGACCTTGTGGTGCTCACCCGCAGACATCATCTCATCCGCCAGCAGGCAGACTCTCTGACCTCTGAGGTTATAGACCGTGAGGCGACTCTCTGAGGGATCCGCCAGGCTAAAACGGATGGTGGTGGTGGGGTTAAAGGGGTTGGGATAGTTACCCAAAAGTCCGCTAATCACGGGATTGACCGAGGGATCGTCGCTTGAGACTCCGCCCCAATCAAATGCCAGCGTTTCGCTCATCCGGCTGTAGCCTTCCTGGTATTGCACCCGGATCTGATATTGATAGTTGCCAGGGATGTCCAGCACTTCCTGATAGATGGGCTCCGTGACTTTGGCCACCTGTTCAAAGAGTGATGCGCCAAAGCGTTTGAAGACCTCATAAGCCAGGATCTGGTATTGGGCATCATCGGGGATATCCCAAGAGAGGGTGAGCAAGCTATCCACCACTTTGTGGCTGGGCTGAGATACCGGCTTGAAATGTCCCAGATAAAAGTCCAATTCCGCCACGGGGCTCTGTTGGCTGAGCGCGATCGCCACAGGATCCAGGCTGTGATAGCCCTCCCCGATGGCTTTTAGCAATTGACTGCCCATGGGCAGATAGATCCGATAGTCTCCATTTGCAGTGGGATAGACATTGATATAATCCTGGTTTTGCACGCGGATATCAGAGAAATTGATCTGGGGATCGGATGAGGATATATTGCCTGTGACTTCACCGGCAAAGCTCAAATATCCGGAAGTTCGCAGATCATCAATGAACCATCCGGCATCGCTTGTATGCCCATTGGAGGCAAAGCTAAGGCGGAATTTCACGTTGTTATTTGCATAATCTGCCAGGGGAAATCTCACCCGCACCCAGCTTGGGCTCTGACCGGAGAATCCGGGAGCATTCAGCGCCGAGACCTGGCTAAAGGGATATCCCCCTTCCGGGGTCAGGAGGTTCCAGCTACTGCCACCATCGGTGGAGATCTTGACGTTGCCGCCGTCCACCCCGGCTTCGGTCTGGTATTTGTGCCAGAATTCCAGCATGAAATTGTCGCCGATATAGATGGACTGAGAGCTCAGGGTATAATTTGCATTGGAGCCATAATCGCTATTGAGTCTGGTGGCCCAGAGCTTCACTCCGCTGTGTGCGGTGTGGCTTGTCGAGCTGCCCCATTCCCAGCCATTGTTGATGGGGTCGGGATGCATGGAGCCATTGTAATCTTCAAAATCATAGAAAACGCCGGTGGTGCCGACGGAGATCATGACTTGCTCCGAATGCGCCGTCACGAGGTCTCCCAGATAGCTCACATAAAAGCTAAGATTGTTGCCCATGGGGGCATTCTCTGAGATGCTGATATCATAATGCACCTGAGCCATTTCGCCGGCGGGCAGGCTCGGGATAGATGTGCCGGGATCTGCGATCGTCACATATTGGGATACAGACATGATATTGACGCTCAGGTTGTTAGCATCGACCTCACCCGTATTCTGGAAGTTTATGGCCAGCTTAAAGTCCTCTCCGGGATCGACTGAGCCATTGCCATTACTCTGAACATCATTCATGTAAAAGCTCTTGATGGTCACAGCGGGTTTTTTCACGATAAAGCTAATGGGATATGTCCACTGAGAAACGCCATTTTCCACGTTCACAGAGAGCTGGATCACGCTGTCATCTGGGCATTCTTCACTGATGGAGACTCCGATGGCATCGATATTGACCGCACCGGTATCTCCGGGAATGGGCGGATATGCGCTTTGTGAATTTGCCATTTGCGCCCAGGGATGATCCATGCTGACCGTGATCTGGGCTTCCTCGGCGGTATTGAGACCCTGATTCACCAGGCGGATTCCCAGTTCGATGGTCTCTCCCGGTTCAGCGATGCCGTTGCCATTGGGATCATTGATGATCAGATCCTGCACCAGCAGATATGGGCTTTCGTGCAAGACCGGCACGGTGGTGATCATGAGCGCAGATTGGTTGGAAAGCTGCGTTGCGGTCGGGGGATAGACATTGTTATAGGTATATTCCAGACCCCGGGTATTGGTGTGATCCTTGATGCCTATAGTGGCGTAGCGGCCGTGCCTGGGTGTGTATCCGCCGCTGCCGTTATCGACGTTGTTAAAATCCTTGTACTGGATCTTGATCTTGCCATCACCAAGGCTGGTGGGGTGCGCCATGGGGTCATGGAAAATGACTTGGAAGGTCTCCAGTGAGCTGTTGTTTAGCCCATTACGCATCTTGCTATATTCGATGATAAAGAGGCCACCGGCGGCATCGTGATACTGGTAAATCCCGCCACCACTGGGCAAAACGAGGTCATCCCAAAAGGCGGCGATCATCGGTGATGGTCCCTGACCGCCGGGCAAACGGCCATTACGAAATTCCGCATCTTCGGTGATGCCCAGAGCGATGAAGCCATTTGTGCAGACCGTGATCTGATCATAGGAAATCCCATAAAAGCTAAAGCTGAAGGGCAGATCCACCACTTCCAGGGTGGTGCTGTTCTGCGTATCTCCCTCATCATTGCTGGTGTGGGGATCATAGAGGGTATTCAAGCGAGTGCCGCTGCCGCCCAGAGAGGGATCTATCTCGATCCAATCGTAAGTGGGGCAATCACTAAAGGCGGTATCGGACTCATCGTAGATGAAATATCCATAGCTGTCCGGCCCCAGAGGTGTATTTTGACTCACAGTACCGATCGGGATATTGAAAAAAGTGTCCTGGACAAATCCGGCCGGGTTAGTGAGCCTCAAGCGGAAAGGAATCTGCATTCCTGGAATCAACAGCGAGCGCGCAAATACGGTGAAGCTCTCCATGGTATTGGTCAAAAATCCTGCGGGGATGGAGCCCACATAGGCCTGTGATTCCTGAACCTGGACCAGGTCATTCAAGGCTATCAATTCGGCGGAGATGTCATTGACCCCTGCCACAGAGCTATTGCGGATGCCCAGATTCAGCGTTCCGATTTCTGTGGGATCCAGGATGTCGTCTCCACCAGCCTGGATGCTGATGGTCTCCACTTCCAGTTTGCCATTGTAGATGGTCAGGAGAAAGGGAAATCCGTGGCTTTCGCCGCTGCCGTCGAGGAAGCTGAATTCGAAGCGCAAATCATGCATATACGGTAAATCGTGGTTGATAGAAAAAGTGATCGCATCATCAGCCATCAGATGCGCTCCGACAGGGATATCGCCAAAGCTCAGGCTGTCGTCGATCAGATCCACATAGTCATCATCACAAGAGACGGATACCTCGGAGATGCTCAAAACTCCTTCAGATGTATTCTTCACACTCAGGATCATAGACACAGTCTCTCCTGCGGAGGCAAAACCGTCGCCATTACCACTGGAGCCGTGTTCGCCGTTGTCATAGATGATCTTGTCATAATAGACGATCCCACCGGCTTCAACTGCAACGGTGTGCGTGGTGGGTTTATGATCGTTTTTGGAGGCTGTGATGGTCAGATCACTCTGAATCCCGGAGCTGATATATAGGCTGAGCTCGCCATTTTCTGCGGTATATCCACGTCCCACGATCTGATCCGAAGCAGCACTATGAGCGGTGATGCTGGCCCCGGATACCGGCATGCCGGCGTCATCGGTGAGGAAGATGTCCAAAATCGTGCTGCCCAAAGGGAGGCCGTCTGCTGCGGCAATCTCAAGATCCCTGGGAATGCCCACAAAGACTTCCATGGAGGGGTCTCCCATCAGGTTGCACCAGTGTGCGTGACTGTTTGTTTTGCTGCTGTGAGTGGCTACGTAGGTCTCATAAAGAAAGAGCCGGGCATTTAGCAATGCCTCGCCCATGCTGCGCATTCCGTGGGTAAAGATGCCGTCGAAGATGCCCACATTCAGGGCGTTGTTAAACATGGTGTTGGTGGCGCTGGTGGCCATTCCGATGGCGGTGACAGCTCCGGACGGATTGGCTGCTGTGCCCAGACGGATGAATGCTTCCGTGGATGCGGTTCCATAGGATCCGCCAAAGTTTCCTGTGCTGCAAGTCAGGAGCACTGCATGAGGCAAGCGGGAGCCATTCATCAGGGAAGAACCCGGACTCCAGCCGCTCATCCCTATCCAGCCACGATAAGTCATGAAGCTGACACCTTGATTGATGGCGGAATTGATCGTAGATGCGGCAGAGCCGGAATAGTGTTCCACAAAGCTATAATCCGGATTGGCGACCTCAGCCAGCTCTTTGATATACTTGGTGTTGTACTTGCAAGATATACCGGACGTGGATGGATCTCCCACCAATAGCATCCTGTCCAGCCAACCGGCAATATCAGGATTGGTGGAGACATCCCGCTCATAGCGATAGATCTTGCCCAACACGGTGGCCAATTGATCCACCGTCTCCACTGATATCCGGCCAATGAAGACATCACCCAAGAGGTCGTTGCCGGCCAGGAAAGTGTAGGGATAGTCACCCTCTCCGGAGTATGAGCTTTCAAAAAAGGTCGGGATCTGAGGTGTGTCACCGATCAGAATCACATAATCAGGGCGGGTATCGAGGTTGTCATATCGTCCCTGTATGTAGCTTTTGATAGCGTTGTTTGTAGTGCCAGTCATTTGAGTGCTCACCAAATTGACATCGTGTCCCTTCATCCTTTTCCAGCGAGCAAAGTTTTCCACCATGCCCAGATAGGTAGAATTCACTCCGTGGTTATAGATCATCAGGATGCGGCCATAATCCTGGTCGGTATTCAAATCACGGTAATCCTCAAAGTTTAGCAAATTGGCGGCATAGAGATTGCGAAAAGCCGGGGAATAGCCGCTGTACTGAGGTAAATCCGTTGTGGTCGTCTCGCCGCTAAAGCTGATTCTGATCTCCAGTTCTTCATAGACTGTAAGCTTTTGGCTCTCTGCATCCCAGGCGGTGGGATTGATCTGCAGCGGAAGAATCCTGAAATCCCTGAGCATGGAGATCTCGCCGGGCTGAACCACAGGTTGACTGCGGACTGCGTAATACTTCTGGGGATCAAATGCACTGCGCTCATCCGTATCATATACCGGCAGGGGCTTTATCCCGCTATAGGCGGTTTGGCTGTGCACTATGGTTTCTATAGAGTACGATCCCTGAGCGGGGAGAATGATGCTGGTGCCAAAGATCGGCAAGTCCGGGCTGCCCGTCTCTGGTGTAGAGACCGCAGAAGCCATCGTTATCTGGTGAAAATCAGAAGTCTTATCCTGCTGGATCTCAAGCTCGGGGCTCTCAAATCTCAGAGTCATGACTGAGGGGCTTGTGGCTTCCACCCGGACCGGATTCACGGCGAGGGCCATCGTGGCCAAAGTGATAAGCAGGCTTATGAGTATTATTTGTTTGGTCATAGTTCCTCTTTTGCGTAATAATGAGAAAAGGAACCCTGAGCAACTTGCTGAGGGTTCCTGTCTGAATTGTATAGCTATTGAAAGATTCTTTTCATCAGTTCATCTGATAGAAGAAGATACCGTCGTCTCTACTGCCGATGGTCAGAATACCGCCATCAAAGTTTACAGAATTGGCATAGCCGCACTCTGTGATGCGTTGGATCAATTGGGGATCGTTGGGATTTGTCACATCAAAGACGTAAGCACCGCCACTACCGGAGCTAACGGCTACCTTGCCATCATGATAGTCCACTTGTGAGGCATAGCCGCTGGTCACATAACCACCCATAGTCTGAGGATTATGCGGGTCAGTCAGATCCACGATCTGCAGGCCGCCCTGACGGGAAGCGATATAGGCGATGCCATCTACTACCTTCAGTTTCTGGGGCTCGCCATAGACCGGGGATTCACTGACATAAGTGCCATCCACTTTGTCATAGATAAATATGCCACGTTGCTCTGCGGCTGCATAGATGTAGCTGTCATCCATATCTATTCCGGATAACCTTAGAGGCAGATTTGGTATAGTAAAGCCAAAGCCCACCCAGAGTGTGGAGTTGTAAAGATTATAATAGATATTACCGCTATCACAATATAGCACTTCAATGACGTGATCACCGACAGGCTCTTCCAGGCTGAGGCAGAGAAAATCCTTAATGTCAAAGGTGCCACCAGTTATGGAGTCAATTATCAATAGGGAATCCGGCTTGTTGCTGTCCATGATCCAAACCATGTCCGTACCGGTAATCTCATTTAAGAAAAGGCGGCCATACTCCGGCACCACGCTCACGATCCGCGTTTGCTTAAATTTGGTCACACTGCCGTCTTCAGCCGGGGCAGTGGTGTACCAATGGGACTGAAAACTCTGCAGGTCTATGGCAGCCATGCCGCCCTGATCCAAAGCCACATACATGTGGGTATCATCACGAGCCAAATCAGTGGGATTGCCCACTACTGGAACCACGCTAATCAGATCAAACACGTCTGCATCCTCATAGGCGGTGTTTTTCTCGGCACAACCGGCCGTCAGAATCAAGGCAATCATTGCCAGATAAACTAAAAGCTGTCTCGACATCAAGATCCTCCATATATCGATTGGGAGTATTTTCCTTTTCTTACTAAGGGTTGCAAAAAGCGTTCCGAAAAGGGATGATTCTCGGAAA
This sequence comes from uncultured Candidatus Cloacimonadota bacterium, assembly GCA_964637055.1. Lineage (GTDB taxonomy): Bacteria > Cloacimonadota > Cloacimonadia > Cloacimonadales > Cloacimonadaceae > UBA5456. The sequence continues at coordinate 883 of CAZWUD010000064.1, read as the reverse complement.
ACCCCTGCAAAACACCGTTATTGTACTCTGTTTATTCCTGTCTTTTGAAAAAGTGTAGCGAATCTCCCCACTCGTTGAATCCAACGGTTTCCCCGAGTGAAGTGATGCTCCGAATCAGGCTGTTCATGGATTGATCAGCATTCTCATCCAGATGCGGCTTCCCCTCATAGAGTTGATAGCCTTCGCGATACTTGGTATCCGTGATATTCGGCATCAGCACGTTAGCTCCGGCCAGCAGCCCCTGTTCCCTTCCCGTGGGATCCAGCGCTTGTAAGGCTGTGCTGGTGGCGATATTGATATCCTTGAGGGCGATCCGGCAGGCGGCGATGAGCTTCAGCCCCTTCTTGAGTGCAGCTTGCTTGTCAAAGCCTTCCTCCAGATAGGCCAAAGGGGTGCCGTGATGCGGAATATAGGGGCCCATGCCGAGCATGTCTATATCCTCATCATAAAAAAAGAGAATGTCATCGGCTACATCCGCAGCAGTCTGACCAGGCAACCCGACCATCACGCCTGTGCCCACCTGATAGCCGACCTTGCGGAGGAGGCGCAGACAGTTTCGGCGATACTCAAAGTCATGATCAGCAGGATGCAGCTTTTTATACAGGTCTTTATTTGTGGTTTCAACGCGCAAGAGATAGCGATGAGCTCCGGCATCAAACCACTCTTGATAGACCTCTTCACTTTGCTCACCCATTGAGAGCGTGATCCCCAGTTTGCCACCGGAAAGCTCTTTGACACCGATGATGAGCCGGGTCACAAAGTCCACCCACTCTTCATCAGTCCGCTCTCCGGCCTGGATCACCAGGCTGCCGTAACGCTGTTCGAAACACCATTTGGCCTCCGCCAGCGCTTCTTCCAGAGAGATTATATAGCGGGGGAAATC